>NZ_CP012700.1:0-60000 GCF_001307295.1 Sphingopyxis macrogoltabida
CTTTCGCCGGACAGCGATCCAAAAGACCCGCCGGCAGCTTCCGGCGGGTCTTTTTTGCGTCCGCGGCATGCGCGCGATTGTGACGCGGTCATGGCAATAGTGTTGCAGCGCGGTAAGTGACGGATTTACGGCGATTCGTTTCCTTGGGCTCCGGCTGTCATAAATAAGATATTGAAATAAAAGGACTAATTGACCCTTCGGCGATTTTCTGAGGGGTCAGGTGAGTCAAGATTTTTATTTCAGTATTTTTACACGGCCGACCCTTGATCGACTCGCGGCGGCCTGACTAGACAGGGGCGTCGTCGGCCTTCGCCGGTGGCCGCCACATCGACATGATTCGCATTTTTTCGGGCCCGTTGCCCGGGAAAGGATGCTTGCGCCTTGCCGCAGGCGCCGAATCGGCATGGGCCGGCCGCACGCGCTGTTTGATGACCGGGGGATTCGGGGGGCGGTACGGCGTGACACAAAAGGGAATCGGCATGGTATCGACGCGAGAGCAAGGGCGATGAGCGGCGACGCCGCAACGCTCTGGCCGCGCGTCGCCGAAGGGCTGCGCCGCGACCTTGGCGCGCGCACCTTCGACCATTGGTTGAAGCCGGTGCGCTTTGCCGATTTCTGCAGCCTGTCGGGGGTGGTGACGCTCGAGACGGCAAGCCGCTTTTCGGCGAACTGGATCAACGAACGCTTCGGCGACCGGCTCGAACTCGCGTGGCGGCAGCATCTGCCCGCGGTGCGCAGCGTCGCGGTGCGCGGCGGGGCCGCCGCGGCCGACCGCGCCGCGATTCTCGCCCAGCCGCCGCTGCCCGCTTTCGAAGCGCCGCCGGCGCCGGCGGCGAATCCGGCGCTGCTGAACTTCGACCCGCGCCTGTCGTTCGACCGCTTCGTCGTCGCGCGCTCGAACATCCTCGCCGCCAACGCCGCGCGCCGCATGGCGATGGCCGAGGCGCCGCAATTCAACCCGCTCTATCTTTGCTCGGGCACCGGGCAGGGCAAGACGCATCTGCTCCACGCGATCGCGCAGGCCTATGCGCTGATCCATCCGACCGCGAACATCATTCTGATGTCGGCGGAAAAATTCATGCTCGAATTCGTCGGCGCGATGCGCGGCGGCGACATGATGGCGTTCAAGGCGCGGCTGCGCGCCGCCGACCTGCTGCTGCTCGACGATCTCCAGTTCGTGATCGGCAAGAATTCGACGCAGGAGGAATTGCTCCACACGATCGACGACCTTATGACCGCGGGCAAGCGCCTCGTCGTCACCGCCGATCGTCCGCCGACGATGCTCGACGGGGTCGAGGCGCGGCTCCTGTCGCGGCTGGCCGGCGGACTGGTCGCCGATATCGAGGCGCCCGAGGATGACCTGCGCGAACGGATCATCCGCCAGCGGCTCGCCGCGATGCCGATGGTCGAGGTGCCCGACGACGTCGTCGCCTATCTGGTCAAGCATTTCACCCGCAACATCCGCGAACTCGAAGGCGCGCTCAACAAGCTGCTCGCTTATGCGGCGCTCACCGGCGCGCGGCTCGACCTCGCACTCGCCGAGGACCGGCTGGCCGAAAATGTCCGCAGCGCCCGGCCGCGGATCACGATCGACGAGATCCAGCGCGCGGTCTGCGCGCATTACCGGCTCGACAAGAGCGAGATGGCGTCGAAGCGCCGCGTCCGCGCGATCGCGCGCCCGCGGCAGGTCGCCATGTATCTCGCCAAGGAACTGACCCCGCGCTCCTATCCCGAAATCGGGCGGCGCTTCGGCGGCCGCGACCATTCGACCGTGATCCACGCGGTGCGGACGGTCGAGGCGCTGCGCGTCAGCGACAGCGAACTCGACGCCGAGATCGCGGCGATCCGGCGCGCGCTCAACAGCTGATCCACAGGCTTCTGCCGGACTTATCCCCGGGCTTGTCCACGCTTTGGCGCCGGGCATGAAAAAGCCCGCCTTCCTGTCGGAGAGCGGGCTTTTCCGCTTCTTGGCAAGTGGCTCAGCCCTTTTCGGGCGGCGCCACCGTGATGCGCACCCGTTCGCCCGAATTGCCGGGGAAGCCCGTGAACATCGCCTCGATCAGGTTCGGGACGATCTGCTGCAGATTGTTGTCGCGCGACTGCGCTTCGGCGCGGCCTTCGAACAGCCGGTAGCCGTCGGAGGCGCGGTTGATCTGCAGCTGCATGCCGCTAGTATAGACGGTGTAGCTGCTGACGTCGTTATAGCCCCAGCCGGGACCCCACATGAAGGGATCGCTCCAGCCATAGACATAGCGGCGGCCGCGCGGACCACGGACGATCACCGGGCGATAGAAGCCGCCGCCGTAATAGCCGCCCCAGGGGCCGCCGAAGCCGGGGCTCGACACCACCCGCTCGCGGCCCTTGTCGACACCATAGTCCATCCGCACCAGCATATCGGGCCGTTCCCCCGACGCGGCAGGGCGATAGCCGTAACGCGTCAGTTCGCCGGCAACGATGCTCGCATATTGATTGAATTCAATCCCGCCCTGCAACGCGGGGTCGCTCGATTCGATCGCAAAGCTTTGCCCCTGCGGGGCGGGAAGCTGCGTCTGAAAACGGGCCACATCGGCCTTGAACGGCGTTGCGCACCCGGCCAGCGCCAGCGCCGCGCCCGTCATGGCGGCAAGGCCCAGCCGCCGGAGGTTCATCTTGCTCATCTTCATGCTCCGTGATTCGATGCGCATATGTATCGCACTCATATAGCATGACTACGCCGATGCGACTTAACCTTGGTTGAACCCGTTTCGTCGCAACTTCGTTCCCGGCCGCTTCTCCGTCGCCGCTGTCATTTCAGCGACATAGGCCGAGTATGCCATAAGTGGCGTCGAGCGTCGGCTTTGCAAGGGCGCGCGCCTTGCTGGCGCCCTTTTCCAATATCGCGTCGAGCGTCGCATGATCGTCCTTGAGCGCGACGAAGCGCGCGTTGATCGGCCCCAGCTTTTCGACCAGCAATTCGCCGAGCGCGGGTTTGAACGCACCGAAACCCTTCCCAGCAAAATCGCCGAGCACCGCATCCACCGAAACATCGGCGAAGGTCGCATAGATACCGACGAGATTCTTCGCCTCGGGCCGTCCCTCCAGCCCCGCCGCGTCCGACGGCAGCGGTTCGGGGTCGGTCTTCGCTTTCCGCACCTTCTGCATCATCGTGTCGGCATCGTCGGTCAGGTTGATCCGGCTCATGTCAGACGGGTCCGACTTCGACATCTTCGCCGATCCGTCGCGCAGGCTCATGATCCGTGCCGCGCCCGGCGGGATGATCGGTTCGGGCAGGGTGAAGACCGGCGCCTCGGGGCGCGCATAATCATTGTTGAACTTTTGCGCGATGTCGCGCGCCAGTTCGAGATGCTGCTTCTGGTCCTCGCCGACCGGGACGTGCGTCGCCTGATAGAGCAGCACGTCGGCTGCCTGCAACACCGGGTAGGTATAAAGTGCCGCCGAGGCGCTTTCGCGATTCTTGCCCGACTTGTCCTTGAACTGCGTCATCCGGTTGAGCCAGCCGAGCCGCGCGGTGCCGTTGAGCAGCCATTGCAGTTCGGCGTGCGCCGGGACGCGCGCCTGATTGAACAAGGTCGAGCGGTCGGGATCGATCCCGCAGGCGACGAGCGCCGCGGTCATCGCGCGCGTGTTCGCGGTCAGGTCGGCCGGGACATGCGGCATCGACAGCGCGTGGAGGTCGGCGAGGAAGAAGAGGCAGTCGCCTCCGCCCTCCGCGACCTCGTTCTGCATCCGTACCCAGTTGCGGATCGCGCCCAGATAATTGCCGAGGTGCAAATTTCCGGTGGGCTGGATGCCCGATACGATCCGCATGGTCTACTCCTGTTCCGGCGCCGATACTTTCGCGCGCCGCCGCGTGAGCATGGCGAGGAGATCCTTGTCAAGCGCGCCGACGAGGAAGGCGGCGGCGAAAAAGGCCGCGCCGCCCGCGGCGACGAGTGCGACGAGCGACCAGATGCGGTCGAACACCCCGGCGCCATAATAAGGCGCGAGCCTCGGCATCATCCACCACAGCAGCGCCGACATCGCCGCCACGGCGACGATCTGGCGCGCGATCTTGCCTGCGAGCTTCGTGGTGAAATGGAACCAGCCGCGGCGGTGGAGGACGGTGTAGAGCAAGAGGCAGTTGATGCTCGCCGACACCGCGGTCGCCGCGGCGAGCCCGACGATGCCGTACCGCTCGACGACATAAAGGTTGATCGCGATGTTGATGATCAGCGAGGCGAGCGCGGTCCACACCGGGGTGCGCATATCCTCGCGCGCGAAAAAGCCGGGGTTGAGGATTTTGACGATGACATAGGCGGGCAGCCCGGCGACCAGCGCGACGACGATATGCGCCATGATCGCGCCGTCGGCGGCGGTAAACTTGCCGCCGACGAAGAAGGCGGCGGTGAAGGCGGGGGCGCAGATCGCGAGCGCTGCGGCAGCGGGGAGGGTCAGCAGCGTCGCCATCTCGAACGCATTGCCCTGCAATCGCTGCGCCTCGGCGACGTCGCCCGAATGGATATGGCGCGACAGCATCGGCAGGATCGCGGTGCCGAGCGCGATGCCGACGATGCCGAGCGGCATCTGGTTCAGCCGGTCGGCGAGCTTGAGCAGGGTCAGCGACCCCTGCGGCAGGCTGGTCGCGAAGAAGGTGTCGACGAACTGGCTGATCTGGTAGATGCCGGCGCCGAAGGTCGCGGGCAGAATCAGCAGGCCGAGCTTCTTTACCTCGGGGGTGAAGCGCGGCAGGCGCCAGTGGAGGCGGAGCCCGGCGCGGCGCACCGACCAGATCAGATAGGCGAGCTGTGCCACCCCGGCCAAGCTGACCGACACCGCGAGTGCGATCGCGACGATGCGGTCGTCATGCCCCGGCCCGCGCAGCCACGCGCCGGTCAATATGCCCGCGATCAGGACGATATTGAGCAGCACCGGCGCAAAGGCGCCCGGTGCGAAGCGCGACCGCGCGTTGAGCAGGCCCGACAGCATCGCGACGAGGCTGACCAGCGCCAGATAGGGAAAGGTCAGGCGGCTCAGGAACACCGCGAGCTCGAACTTGCCCGGTACCTCCTGAAAATCGCGCGCGAGGAGCCACACGATGCCCGGCATCGCGATCATCATCAGCCCCGAAAAGGCGAGCAATACCCAGAGGAACACCGACAAGACATCGTCGGCGAATTTGGCCGCGGCCTCTTCGCCACCGCCGTCGCTCTCTGCCTTGTGCAGTGCGCGGCTGTACATGGGGACGAAGGCGACCGAAAAGGCGCCCTCGGCGAACAGGCGGCGGAAGGTGTTGGGCAGGGTGAAGGCGAGTTGGAAGGCGTCGGCGGCGAGGCCGGCGCCGAGCACGCGGGCGAGCAGCATGTCGCGCGCAAAGCCGAAGATGCGGCTGACCAGGGTCAGCCCGCCGATCGTCCCGACGCTTTTGACCAGGCTGGTCAAGCCGCGCGCTCGCCCCGCAGGACCGTCTTACGCCTCGCCGACCGGGGCCGGGATGTCGGCCTGGCCTTCGCCCTGCGCCTGAACCTGCTGCATGAACAGGCCGTGGAAATCGATCGGTTCGAGCAGCAGCGGCGGGAAACCGCCGTCGCGGACCGCATCGGCGATCACGCGGCGCGCAAAGGGAAACAGGATGCGCGGCGCTTCGGCGAGGAAGAAGGGCTGGAGCTGGTCGTCGGGGACGTTGCGAACGCCGAACAGGCCGGCATATTTGAGGTCGACGACGAACGCCGTGCCCTCGTCGCCCTTCGACGTCACATCGACCTTCAGCGCGACTTCATAGAGGTTATCGCCGACGCCTTCGGCGCTGATGTTGAACTGGACGTCGAGTTGCGGCGCCGACTGCCACTGATAGACGGCGGGAGCGTTCGGGTTCTCGAAAGACATGTCCTTCACATATTGCGAAATCAGGCCGATCGCGGGGCTCGTATCCTCGCCGTTGGGCTGCAGGGCGGGGTTATTGAGGTCGCTGCTGGTCTCTTCGGCCATGGTCAAGTCTTTCGTCTGGAAATCGAAGGAAGGATCGGCACCGTCAGCCGGATGGCCCCGCCGCCGGAAAGTTGCGGCGGCGCTTAGCAGCGCCGCGCGACCAGCACAATGGGCGTCCGTCCGGGGCAGTCCGGGCGCTTGCCCGCAACCGTCGGGCGCGCCAGACGTTGACCTGTCGCGCGCGCCAAGTCATGGAGATTTGAAACATCGGCGCGCATCGCCTATGTTAAGCCCGATTATTCTATCGCCGCATTGGACATTTGCCCGTGACCGCTTTTTCGATCGTCCTGCTCGCCATGATTGCCGCTTTCCTCGGCATGCGGCTCTATTCGGTGCTCGGCAAGCGCACGGGGCATGAACAGGAACCCGTGCTGCCGCGCCGCGACGACCGTGCGGCGCCCGCTCCGGTCCGTCTCGACGACGGCGATGCGCCCGCGACGACGCAGGGTGGAGCGGCCGATGCCTCTGGGCTCGTCTATGAGCCTGCCGCCGAAACCGGGCTGCGCGCGCTGCTCGCCGCCGACCGCCATTTCGACGCCGGCCGCTTCATGGAAGGCGCCGAATCGGCCTATCGCATGATCCTCGAAGCCTATTGGAGCGGCGACCGCGATACGCTGCGTGACCTGTGCGACGACGACAGCTACGAAGCGTTCGCCGAAGCCATCGCGGCGCGCGAGGCGCGCGGCGAAAAGCTTGACAACCGCCTGATCGGGATCGATTCGGCCAAGATCACCGCGGTCGACCTCAATCGCAACGAAGCGCGGGTCACCGTGCGCTACCGCGCCGACATCAGCGCTGTCACCCGCGATGCCGACGGCCGGATGATCGCCGGATCGATGAGCGATGCGTCGGCGACCGACGATCTGTGGACCTTCCGCCGCACGATCGACAGCAGCGACCCCAACTGGCTGCTCGACGAAGCCGAAGCAGCCTGAGCCGGTGCCCGCGACGGTGATGGCGCGACGCGCGCGCGCTTTCGGATTCGCATCCTTTGTGGCGCTGCCGCTGCTCGCTGGCTGCGCGTCGATCGTTCCCGATGCCGGGGCGGGCCCGGTTGCCGCCAATCCGCCGCCTGCGAACAGCAAACCGACACCGAGTCCAGCACCGACTGGCCCGGTGCGCCCCTATCAGCCGCGTCCGTCCGAAAGCGGCGTCGTCGCAGCGAAACCGATCCCGGCGACCCCAAATCCCGTGCTCCCCGCGGCGCCGGTCCCCGCCGGTGCGACGACCGCGGCGGCGAGCGGCGTCATTGCCGGGCCGGCGTTTGACAAGCTCGGCGTGTCGGCGGCGCAGGCGAAGGCCGCGCTCGCCGCCTTCCGGCTCAGTTGCCCGTCGGTCCAGCGCCGCGCCGACGCCAGCGGGCTGACGCAAAATGCCGACTGGGCCGAAAGCTGCAACGCGGCGAAGGGCTGGGCCGACGATGACGCGAGCGCCTTTTTCGCGCGCTATTTCGGCACCGTGCAGGTCGGAGCGGGAACCGCCTTCGTCACCGGCTATTACGAGCCTGAAATTGCCGGATCGCGGACGAAACGCGCGGGATACGACGTGCCGATCTATCGCCGTCCGAACGATCTGGTCGACGTCGACCTCGGCCAGTTTTCGGCCGATCTCAAAGGGAAGAAGATCCGCGGCCGCGTCGAGGGCACAAATTTCGTCCCCTATTACGACCGCACGACGATCGAACGCGGCGCGCTCGAAGGGCGCGGGCTCGAGATCGCCTGGGCGGCCGACGCGGCCGAATTTTTCTTCCTGCAGGTGCAAGGGTCGGGCCGCCTGCGCCTCCCCGACGGCGGCGTGATGCGCATCGGTTACGACAGCCAGAACGGCCGCGACTATGTCGGCATCGGCAAGCTGCTGCTCGACCGCGGCGAATTGCAGAGCGGGCAGGCGTCGATGCAGGGCATTCTCGCCTATCTGCGCGCCGATCCGGTGCGCGGCGCGGCGGTGATGAACGAGAACCCCAGCTGGGTCTTCTTCCGCGAGATCACCGGCCCGGGGCCGCTCGGCGCGCTCGGCGTGCCCGTCACCGGCCGCGCCAGCGTCGCCGCCGATCCCAAATATGTTCCGCTCGGCGCCCCCGTCTTCCTGTCGCTCGACCGCGCCGAGCCCAATGGGCTGTGGATTGCGCAGGATACCGGCGGCGCGATCAAGGGCGCCAACCGCTTCGACAGCTTCTGGGGCGCGGGCGACGAAGCGCGCGCGATCGCCGGCGGCATGTCGGGGCGCGGTTCGGCGCTGCTGCTGTTGCCGCGCGCCAGCATCGCGCGGCTGATCCCCGCGCGCTGACGCGCCATGGGACGGCGGCTCGCTCCCGAAGAAAATGCGCTCTGGAAAAAGGTCGCCGCGACCGTCGAACCGCTGCGCAAGCGCACGCCGGTGCTCGATCCCGCCGCGCCGCCGGCCGTGCGCCCGCCCAAGGTCGCGCCTCGCACCCCGGTGGCACCTGCTGCCGCGCCGCGTCCGGCGCCGAAGCTGCCGCCGCCGCGCCGTACGCATCAGACCGCGACGCTCGACGGTCATTGGGACCGGCGGCTGCGCAAGGGGCTCGTCCGCCCCGACATGAGCATCGACCTGCACGGGCACACGCTCGCGTCGGCGCAGGCGCTGCTCGACGATGCGATCGGCCGTGCACTGCTGCGCGAGGCGCGGGTGCTGCTGGTCGTCGCCGGGCGCCTGCGCCCCGGGGCCGACCGCTTGCCGACGATGCACGGCGATCCGCGTCCGCGCGGCGCGATCCGTGCTTCGCTGCCCGACTGGCTCGCTTATTCGCCCCATGCCGACGCAATCGTCGCGCTGCGCCCCGCGCACATCAGCCACGGCGGGGCGGGGGCGGTCTATGTGATCCTGCGGCGCGCCAGGGAAGATTAGGCGCGCGGGCTAGAGAAAAGCGCGCATCAATATGCCGCGATAGATGGCGGTCAGCGTGTGGAGGTCATCGACGGCAACCGCCTCGTCGAGCTTGTGCATTGTCGCGTTGGTCAGCCCGAATTCGACCACCGGGCACAGCGCCGATAGGAAACGCGCGTCGGACGTGCCGCCTGTCGTCGAAAATTCGGGCATGATATCGGTCTCGGCATGGATCGCCTCGGCGACCAGTGCCGACAGGTCGCCTGGCGGGGTCAGGAAAGCCTCGCCTGAAATCTTGCCGAGGACCTTTGCATTCGGTTCGACCGCATGCGCGATGCGTTCGATCATCGCGACCAGATCGGCGCCCCGGTGCTGGTCGTTGAAGCGGATCGACAGCCGCGCGCGCGCCGACGCCGGGATGACGTTGGTCGCGCCGTTGCCGACCTCGATATCGGTGAATTCGATGTTCGACGGCTGGAACCAGTCGTTACCCTCGTCGAGCACCACCGCGTCGATCGCCGCGGCGATCCTGACCAACTTGGGGATCGGATTGTCGGCGAGGTGCGGATAGGCGACATGGCCCTGCGTCCCCGGCACGTCGATCCAGATATTGACCGACCCGCGCCGCCCGATCTTCACCATGTCGCCGAGCCGGTTGACCGAGGTCGGCTCGCCGACAACGATCATGTCGGGGCGAACGCCGCGCCCCTCCATATGCTCCATCAGCGCCCGGGTGCCGAAGATCGCCGGGCCTTCTTCGTCGCCGGTGATGATCAGGCTGATCGTGCCTGCCTCGACCGGCGTCGCGGCGGCAGCGGCCACGAAGGCGGCGATCGAACCCTTCATGTCGACCGCGCCGCGGCCGTAGAGCAGGTCGCCGCGCACTTCGGGGGCAAAGGCATCGCCGGTCCAGCCGACGCCCGGCGGCACGACGTCGAGATGCCCGGCAAAGCCGAAATGTTTGGGACCCTTGCCGGCGCGCACCGCGAGCAGGTTTTCGACCGGCCCGTCGGGCTCGATGCCGTCGATAAAGCGCTCGACGGTGAAGCCGAGCGGGGTCAGCGCCGCCTCGACCACGTCGAACACCGCGCCGGTGGCGGGGGTGACGCTGGGCGCGGCGATCAGGGCTTTCGCCAGTTGGACGGGGTCGATGCCTTGGGTCATGCTACGGATCATGCCGCTCCCTTACGCCCTGCACCCGGCGTAAGTCGAGGCTTTGCATCGTCGCGCGAATATGCGAAACAAAGGCAGAACAAATGCCGGAGAACTGCCATGCCCAAGCTCGATCTCGATGCGATCCCGCAGACCAATGCGACCGGCTATCCCGCGCCCTACAGCGACCGGGTCCAGGGCCGCTGGTACCGCCGCCTCGCTCCCGTTACCGGGCTCGACGATTTCGCGGCCAGTCATGTGGTGCTCAAACCCGGCGCCTGGTCGTCGCAGCGCCACTGGCATGCCGGCGAGGACGAGATGCTCGTGATGATCGCCGGCGAGGCCGTGCTGGTCGAGGACGAGGGCCGCTGGCCGATGCGCCCCGGCGATATCGCGGTGTGGCCGAAGGGCAGCACCAACGGCCATCACCTGATCAACGAATCGGACGCAGACTGTGTGTTCGTCGCGCTGGGTGGCGGCAAGAAACATGACACCGGCGGCGGCTATTCGGACATCGACATGCTGTTCACGCCCGACGGCTATTTCCACAAGGACGGCACGCCTTACCCGACGTCGCGGCTTCCCTGACCGGCCGGCTCGATCCGGAAGCTCAGCAAGGTGAAGCGGGCGGGGGCGGTGGCGTAGACGCCATGGCCGCGCGCCGCCGAGGAACCGAAAACGAGGCCGATTCGGTCGATATCGGCCAGCGCCGCTTCGAGCGCTCCTGAGTCCGATTTCGCCGACCGGCTGTTGACCGAAATCCAGTTCGGATCGTCGAGTCGCACGATCATTTCATGCTCGCCCCGCGCGATCTTGCGGACCGTCGCGGCCGGAGCGTACCAGCGGAACCGTTCGTACCGGCCCCTGGCGGTCCAATTGTCGCCGCGCCGCTGGAAATAGAGCGAGACGGTTGCGGGAAGGTCGGGCCTTTCCTGCGGGACGAAGCGCGTGCCGGCGCGTGCGTCGACGCGATAGCGGACGATGATTCGCGATCCGGGCGCGATCGGCGCGGGGCGGTAGGTGACATAATGGACATGGCCCGCCGCGGGGCTGTCGCCGACGGGAAAGTCGAATCGCCAGCCGGTACGCGTCGGCTGCGGGCGGAGCGGCATGGCCTGCGAATAGTTCCGGCCACGGATGATCGGCCCGATCTCCCATTCGGCCGCACCCGGAGCGGCGGCGGGACTCGCGGCGGGGAGGAGCAGGGCCGCGGCGGCCAGCGACAGGATCGTCGGTTTGCGCATGCGTCGCTGTTAGCAAGCGCGAATGATCCTGCGCTGAACGGCGCGTTCAGTCGCCCACCGGTCCTTCGAACTGTTCGATGACCCAGTCCTCGGCCTGCGCGCCGCCGATCCATTCCTGCATGTGCGGATGGCTGATCACCGCCTGGCAATAGGGCAGGGCAAAGCGCGGCAGCGGGATCGAGTAAGTGACGAAGCGGGTGACCACCGGCGCGAACATGATGTCGGCCGCTGACCAGTCGCCGAACAGGAAATCGCCTTCGCCGCCGAAGCGCGCCCGCGCTTCGGCCCAGATCTGCAGGATGCGGATGACGTCGGCCTGCACCTCGGGCAGCAGTTCGGCCGCCGGATAGATGCGGCGGATGTTCATGCTGTGGTTGCGGCGCAGCGCGGCGAAGCTCGAATGCATTTCGGCTGCCATCGACCGCGCCATCGCGCGCGCCGCTATATCCTCAGGCCAGTATCGGCGCGTGCCGCCGGTCTTTTCGTTGAGATAATCGATGATCGCGAGGCTGTCCCAGACGACGATATCCTCGCCGTCCCACAGGATCGGCACCTTGCCGCCCGACGGCGCGAACTCGTCGCCCTCGCGCCGGTTCGACCATTCCTCGTCATAGAGCGGCACGGTGACTTCCTGGAACGGCAACCCGCTATGCTTCGCGGCGAGCCAGCCGCGCAGGCTCCAGCTCGAATAGGCCTTGTTGCCGAGGAAGAGTTTCATGGGGTCTCCAAATTCCCCTCCGCTTGCGGGAGGGGCTAGGGGAGGGCCTGTAAGGCCACATTGGGTTCGGAACATGCCCTCCCAGTTGCGGGTTGGCCAGCCCCCAGCTAGCCAAGAATGTGCCGGGGGCACATTCGACCAGCAACTCCCCTCCCGCAAGCGGGAGGGGAGATGTTCAACTTTCGACCGCTTCCAGCACCGCGGTCCGCAGCTCGGCGATCCCCATGCCCTTTTCGCTGCTCGTCGCGATCACCTGCGGATGCGCCGCCGGATGCTTGCGCGCTTCGGCCTCGGTCGCAGCCTGCACCGCGGCAAGGTCGCTCGCCTTCACCTTGTCGGTCTTGGTGAGCACGAGGCGGTAGCTGACTGCGGCGAGGTCGAGCATCTCGAGCACCTCGCGGTCGACATCCTTGATGCCGTGGCGGCTGTCGATCAGCACAAGTGTGCGTTTCAGCACCGCGCGGCCGCGAAGGTAGTCGTTGACGAGGAAGCGCCACTTTTTGACGACATCCTTCGGCGCCTTGGCAAAGCCGTAGCCCGGCATATCGACGAGGCGGAACACCAGAGGCGATCCGACGTCGAAATAGTTGAGCTCCTGCGTCCGCCCCGGCGTCACCGACGTGCGCGCGAGCCCGTTGCGGTTGGTCAGCGCGTTGAGCAGCGACGATTTGCCGACGTTCGAGCGGCCGGCAAAGGCGATCTCGGGTACCCCGGGCGCGGGCAGGTGCTGCAGCGCCGGTGCCGATTTCAGGAAGGCAATCGGCCCCGCAAACAGCTTGCGCGCGCGTTCGGTCAGCTCGGGATCGTCACCGGGTTCGATGTCGCTCACTTCGCTACCGCTGTCTTCAACTCGGGGAACTTGCGGTACATCCACTGCTGCTGCGCGATCGACAGGCAGTTATTGGTGATCCAGTAGAGCAGCAGCCCCGCCGCGAACGGCGCCATGATGAACATGAACATCCACGGCATGATCTTGAACACCTGCTGCTGCACCGGATCGGTCGACTGCGGGTTCAGGCGGAACTGCAACCACATGGTGATGCCGAGGATCAGCGCGAGGATACCGATGCTGAGCAGCGACGGCGGCGTGAACGGCAGCAGGCCGAAGAGGTTGAGGATATGCAGCGGATCGGGCGCCGACAGATCCTTGATCCACAGGATGAACGGCTGGTGCCGCATTTCGATCGTCAGCATCAGCACCTTGTACAGCGCATAGAAGATCGGGATCTGCAGCACGATCGGCAGACAGCCGGCGAGCGGGTTGATCTTCTCGTCCTTGTAGAGCTTCATCAGCTCCTGCTGCATCTTCGGCTTGTCGTCCTTGTACCGTTCCTGCAGCGCCTTCATCTTCGGCTGGACGAGGCGCATCTGCGCCATCGAGCCGAACTGGCGCTGCGCGATCGGGAACATCAGGGTGCGGATGATCAGCGTCAGGATCATGATCGCGACACCGAAATTGCCGACCTGGCGGAACAGCCAGTCGAGCAGCTTGAAGATCGGCACCTCGAAAAATTCGAACCAGCCCCAGTCGATCGCGTTCGACAGGCGCGTGATGCCCTGGTCGTCCTGATATTTCGACAGGATGCTGACTTCCTTCGCACCGGCAAAGATGCGGCTGGTCGTCGTCACCTGCGTGCCCGGGGCAACCTGCCGGAAATCGCGCGCGAACAGGGTCTGGTAATTGTTCGCCGCCGGCGAACTGATCGCGGCGGTGACACGCTCGCCCTTCGCCGGGACGATCGCAGCGAGCCAATATTTGTCGGTAAAGCCCAGCCAGCCCGCCGAATTATAGCGGACGGCGCGATTCGGCGCTTCTTCGACATCGTCATAATCGACGTCGAACACCGACTTGCCGCCGAGGTAACCGGTCGGGCCGATGTGGATCGTCCAGCTATCCTTCTCGTGCGGATCGGTCGGCTTGCCGAGGCGGTCGATCAGCGCAAAGCTGCTGGCGCTGATCGGCGCGGTTCCGGTGTTGGCGATCGTCTGCTTCGCGGTGATCAGGTAATTGGCGTCGATGCTATATTCGATACGGAAGGTCTGGCCGGCGCCATTGGCCCAGCTCAGCGTGACCGGCTTCGTCGGGGTCAGCTTGGCGCCCGTCGCGGTCCAGACGGTGTTCGGACCGGGAACCTGCACGCCCGGCGCCGACCAGCCAATGCTGGCGAAATAGGCGGCCGCGGTGCCGCCGGGTGCGAACAGGCGCACCGGCGGCGAATCCTTCTGGATCGTCTGGCGATATTTGGTGAGCGTGATGTCGTCGATGCGCGCGCCGACAAGGTTTATCGAACCCGACAGCGCCGGGGTCTCGATCGGGATGCGCTGCCCTTCGCGAAGCACCGTTTCGATCGGACGGATCGCGGCGGGCGCCGACGCAGCCGCGGGGGCGCCCGGGGTCGGCAGCGCCGACGGCTGGCCCTGCGCCGCCGGGGTGGCGGCGGGCGCGCCGCCGGTGCCCGCGACGGTCTTCGTCACGTCGGGCTTGGCGGGCGTCGGGAAGAATTTCTCGGCGACGAAGTTCCAGCCCAGCAGGATGGCCACCGACAACAGGATTGCCGCGATCAGGTTACGTTTGTCGTCCACGCTCGTTGGTCTCTCTTCGTCTCGATGTCGGGATAGTTCGTATATTACGGCACCGGGTCGTAACCGTGCCCGCCCCATGGATGGCAGCGCAATAGCCGCTTTGTCGCCAGCCAGCCACCCTTGATCGCACCATGGCGTTTCAGCGCGACGATCGCATATTCGCTGCACGATGGCGCATAACGGCACGTCGGCGGCAGGATGCGCGACGGGCCAAGCTGCCAGCCGCGCGCGATCAGGATGAGCAGACGGGCGATCATAAGAAAAGCCCGGAAATCTGCGCAACTTCACACTGAATTTCTCTATCTTCGTCATCCCGGACTTGATCCGGGATCCACTCCTCCTCCGTCGCGTCAATGGACCCCGGATCAAGTCCGGGGTGACGAAACATAGGGAGCGACGCGGTAGCGAAAGTACCGGAAAACCGCGCAACTTCACGCTGAAATGGCGTTCGCAGGAGGGGTGATGCCACGCTCATGCCCGCACGCTAATCCGGCAGAATAATGTAGGACAGCGCTTCACTTCGCCAGCTTCTTCGCGGCGCGCTGGAGCGCCGAATCGAGCTGCTCGGCCAGCTCGGCAAAGACGATATCGTTGCCGCCCGGCCGGCCGATCAGCACATGATCGGCGCCGGCAATGCCCGATTCGGGGAGCGCGGCGCGGCAGAGCGCGCGCAGCCGGCGCTTCATCCGGTTGCGCGTGACGGCATTGCCGACCTTCTTGCTGACGGTATAGCCGATGCCCCGCGTGTCATCATCGTCGCTGCGCGGGCGAACGAGCAGGACAAAGCCGGGCATGGGAAAGCGAAGGCCGCGATTCGCAGCCAGAAATTCGCTACGTTTTGAAAGCGTTCGCACCAGCGGAACTGGCGCAGAAGCGTCAGCGGTCAGGCCGACAGCTTCTTGCGGCCCTGCGCGCGGCGGTTGGCGAGAACCTTGCGGCCGCCGACAGTCGCCTTGCGGGCGCGGAAACCGTGACGGCGCTTGCGCACGAGGCGGCTCGGTTGATAGGTGCGCTTCATCGCGGTATCCCCAAATTCTCTTTAAAGGCTCGAACAGAAAAGGGCCGCCAAACGTGGGCGGCCACCGATGGAGGCGCGGATAAGCGAGAGTCGGCGCAAAGTCAATCGTCATCCATGGCGCTTTCGAGGCGCGCGCGGGCGCGCCGCCGCGCCGCGCTGACCCGGCGCATCACGCGGTCGGCCCAGTCGCCATAGCGCGGATGGCGCCATTTGAAACGGACATAGACGCGCTTCGCCCAGGCGCTGTTCTGCAGGCACAGCATCAGCCCGACGGGAAAGACGATCAGGAAACCGGGGCCGGGCAACGGCCCGATGATCACCGCGACGATCATCAGCAATACGCCAAGGCAGAAGAGCCCCGAACGCACCTGCGCGTTTGACCGCATCCGCTGATAGAGGCTCCGCTTCGCCATAGGGGGCGATGTGGGGAGCGAACGGCGTGTTGCAAGGCTAAAACAGCTTGGCGCGGCGATCCGGGCATTGGCAGCGGCCGGACGACTGTCGGATTTGGGTTGGGGAGCGGCTATTCCATATTCGTCGCCCTTGCGAAGGCGGGGGCCGCTGGCAACCTTGCGCTAGTCCGATGGCGGCCCCCGCCTCGCGGGGGCGACAGTTATTTCCTTATGTCCGCTTCCGGTCGAACCCGGCCATCGCTGTCCCTCGCCAGCCTCCTCACCTTCGCCCGACCCGCAACAACACCGCCACCCGATCGCCCAGTCCGACCCCGGCCGCTTTCTGCACCGCGACCTTCACCGGCAACAAATAGCCGCCGTCGCGCGGGAACAGCGAGGTGGTGAACTCGCTCGCGCCGATCCGCGCGACCGCGGGCACGACGCCCCAGCCATAGCTTTCCGACAGCGCCGCATAGCGGATCGCGCCGACATGTTCGTCGGGGATGGCGGCGAACATGAACGGTGCGGGTCCGCGCCATTCGATGATCTCCGCCTCGAATGCGATATCGTCCATGGCCCTCAGTTCCGCGGAGCCTGCCGCCGGTAGCTCAGCGCCTCGGCGATATGGATGCGGCCGACGGTTTCGGCGCCCGCGAGGTCGGCGATCGTCCGTGCGACGCGCAGCATCCGCGTATAACCGCGCGCCGAGAGCCGCATTGCTTCCGCCGCCTGTGCGAGCAGCTGGCGGCCCGGCTCGTCCGGGGTCGCGACCGCCTCGAGCAGTTCGCCGTCGATTTCGGCGTTGGTGCGCGCCTTGTGATCCGCGTAACGCGCCGTCTGGATGTCGCGCGCCGCCGCAACGCGCGCGGCGACCTCGGCGCTCCCCTCGGCGGGCGGCGGCAGGACAAGGTCGGCGGCGCTGACCGCCTGCACTTCGACATGCAGGTCGATACGGTCGAGCAGCGGACCCGACAGCTTCGCCTGATAATCGGCGGCGCAGCGCGGCGCGCGGCTGCACGCGAGCGCCGGATCGCCAAGATGGCCGCAGCGGCACGGGTTCATCGCCGCGACAAGTTGGACGCGCGCCGGGAAGGTCACATGCGCATTGGCGCGCGCCACGCTGACCTCGCCCGTTTCGAGCGGCTGGCGCAGCGAATCGAGCACGCCGCGCTGGAACTCGGGCAGCTCGTCGAGGAAGAGCACGCCAAGGTGCGCGAGGCTGACCTCGCCCGGCCGCACCCGGAGACCCCCGCCGACGAGCGCCGGCATCGACGCCGAATGATGCGGGGCGCGGAACGGCCGCGCGCGAACGAGACGTCCCCCTTCGAGCGTTCCGGCGACCGAGGCGATCATCGACACTTCGAGCGCTTCGGCAGGGGTCAGCTCGGGCAGGATGCCCGGCATGCAGGCCGCCATCAGCGACTTGCCCGAACCGGGCGGCCCCGACATCATCAGATTATGCGCCCCGGCGGCAGCGATTTCGAGCGCACGTTTCGCGGTCTCCTGGCCCTTCACCTGCGCCAGGTCGGCGCCGCGCACCGGCGTTTCGACCTCGCCCGGCACCGGCGCGGCAAGCAGCGCGCTGCCCTTGAAATGGCCGAGCAGCGACAGGAGGTCCGGCGCGCCGATCACCTCGACATGGCCCGCCCAAGCGGCTTCGGGCCCCTGCGCGGCGGGGCAGATCAGCCCGCGCTCGACGCTGCCCGCGTGCAGCGCGGCGAGGAGGACGCCGGGCGATGCCGCGACGCGCCCGTCGAGCCCGAGCTCGCCGACGACAACGTAAGAGGCGAGCGTTTCCGCATCGACCACCCCCATTGCACCGAGCAGCGCGAGCGCGATCGGCAGGTCGTAGTGCGAGCCTTCCTTCGGCAGGTCGGCGGGCGACAGGTTGACGGTGATCACCTTGGGCGGCAGCGACAGGCCGATCGCGGCGATCGCGGCGCGCACCCGCTCGCGGCTTTCGCCGACCGCCTTGTCGGGTAGCCCGACGACGACGAAGCGCGGGACGCCCGGCGTGATCTGGCACTGCACCTCCACCCCGCGCGCATCGAGCCCGAGATAGGCAACGGTGGAAACGATCGCGACCATGAAATCCCCCGCTGCCCTTGCCGATACGGCACGCGCTGTGCCTGCTTTGTTCCCCATGCTTCTTTACGGCAAGCGGAAGGAAGGTCGAGTCTTTTTGGGTGGGATGGCTTGTTTGAGGCCGCATTGGGGTGGGGAGCGGACGTAGCTCCACCCGTATTCGTCATCCCGGACTTGATCCGGGACCCACTGCGGCGCCGAAGTCATGGACCCCGGATCAAGTCCGGGGTGACGATATTGGTTAGGTCCGTTACCGGCCGTTTCCATACAATCCTCACTGCGGCGCAGCCGTGGGGAGGGGGATCACCCGCAGGGTGGTGGAGGGGCCGCGAGCGCAGCGAGCGCTTCGCGCTCTGCCCCTCCGTCAGCCGCGATGCGGCTGCCACCTCCCCATCTCTGCGGCACAGGGAGGATCTTGTATCCGCTACCGGCCATTACCGGCCACTCAACCGCGGTACATGCCCAACATCAACTCAACCGCCGTCGCAGATTTGACAACATACCAACTAGTCGGTATGGCGATTCGCATGACGACGAATCAGCCCCCTGCCGCGCCCCGGCGCACCCCGCGCCCCGCCGCCGCCCGCGATGTCCCCCCGGCGGGCGGCGGCACAGCGAATAGCGGCGCTCCGGCCGGGGCGCGCCGGACGCCGCGCGGCAGCGCGCGCGACAAGCTGATCGCCGCGGCGCATGCGACGGTGCGCCGCAAGGGTTATGCCGCGACGACGGTCGACGAGATCTGCGCCGCGGCGGGGGTCACCAAGGGCGCCTTCTTCCACCATTTCGAATCGAAGGAAGCGCTGGCGATCGCCGCTGCCGAAGGCTGGACCGAGCGCGCCCGCCCGATGTTCGAACTGCCGCCGCACACCAGGCTGGTCGATCCGCTCGACCGCCTGCTCGGCCATATCGACTTCCGCTTTGCGATGCTCGACGGCCCAGTGGAAGATTTCACCTGCTTCGTCGGCACGATGGTGCAGGAAGCCTATGGCACCAATCCGGCGATCCGCGCCGCGTGCGAGGCGAGCATCAACGCCTATTGCGAGGCACTGGCCCCCGACATCGAGGCGGCGATCGCGCGCCACGGCATTTCGCAGGGCGTCAGCGCGATGAGCATCGCGCGTCACGTCCAGGCGGTGCTGCAGGGCGCCTTCATCATGGCGAAGACCACCGACGATCCCGCGATCGCGCGCGACAGCGTCACCCACCTGAAGCGTTACATCCTCATGCTGTTCGGCAGAGGCTGAACCACCCGCCCCCCCCCCAAGAAGAGAGAAGAGAGGAAGTTCCCCATGTCCCATGCCCCCAAGATGATTTTCGTGAACCTGCCGGTCACCGATCTCGACACTTCGAAGGCCTTTTACGAAGCCGTCGGCGCGGCCAACAACCCCGCCTTTACCGACGAGACCGCCGCGTGCATGGTGGTCGCCGAAGGGTCGATCCACGTCATGCTGCTGACCCACGAAAAATGGGCGACCTTCACGTCGAAGGCGATCCCCGACGCCCGGACGACGGCGCAGGTGCTGCTCTGCATCTCGGCCGACAGCCGTGCGGATGTCGACGCGCTGGTCGACAAGGCGGTTGCCGCAGGCGGCAAGGGCGACCCGACCCCGACGCAGGATTATGGCTTCATGTACGGCCGCAGCTACGAAGATCCCGACGGCCATATCTGGGAAGTGATGTGGATGGATCCCGCGGCAGCCAGCGGCGAATTCCCCGCCGCAGCCGAAGCCTGACCATAGCCGACAGGAGGAAGGTGATGACCGAAGCTCTCCCCTCGAAAAAGGCGGTGATCGCCGGACGCGTACTCAGCGGCCTCGTCATCGCCTTCCTCCTCTTAGACGCCGGGCTCAAGCTGGTGTCGCCCGAAACGGCGATCAAATACAGCCCGCCCGATCTCGGATGGCCGCTCGACGTGCCGACGATGACGATGCTGGGGCTGCTGCTGCTGATCCCGACTTTGCTCTATATCTGGCCGCGCACCGCGATCCTCGGCGCGATCCTGATCACCGCCTATCTCGGCGGCGCGGTCGCCACCCATGTCCGCATCGGCAGCCCGCTGTTCAGCCATATCCTGTTCGGGGTCTACCTCGGCGTGATGCTGTGGGGCGGGCTGTGGCTGCGCGACCCGCGCGTCCGCGCGCTGATCCCGCTCAGGGCAGGAGCCGGCGCATGAGCTTTCAGGCCTATCTCGACAATGTCGAAGCGAAGACCGGCAAATCGGCCGCCGAACTGAAGGCCATCGCGATCGACAAGGGCCTCGCCGACGACGGCGGCCTCGCGCCGGGCGTCAAGGCCACCGCGATTGTCGACTGGCTGAAGCGCGACTTCGATCTGGGCCACGGCCACGCGATGTCGATCGTCGCCTATATCAAAGGGAAGAGGAACTGATCATGTCCGCCCCGACCGAAGCCGTTCCCGAAATCACCGCCTACCGGTCGGTGCCGGATTTTGCCTATGGCCGGATCAAGGACATCCGCGTCCGCTGGGCGCTCGACGAAATCGGCCAGCCCTATCGCACACGGCTGATCGGCGGCATTTTCGAGGACAAGGCACCGGCCTATCTTCACGACCAACCGTTCGGACAGGTTCCGGTCTATAAGGACGGCGATCTGACCCTGTTCGAAACAGGGTCGATCCTGATCCACATCGGCGACGCCGACGGGCGTCTGTTGCCGCGCGATGCCAAAGGGCGCGGGCGCGCGATCAGCTGGATGATCGCCGCGCTCAACAGCGTCGAACCGATGATCCAGACGCTGGTCGTGCTGACCGTCAAGGGACAGGGCACCGACTGGCTGGCCGGTGCCATCGACGCCGCGAAACCCTTTGCCGAACAGCGATTGTCCCGCTTGTCGCAGGCGCTCGGCGACCGCGACTGGCTGGAGGAGCATTTTTCGATCGGCGACATCGTGATGATCGACGTGCTCCGCAACGCAAATCCCGAATTGCTGGCGCCGCATCCCAATCTGACCGCCTATGTCGCGCGCGGCAAAGCCCGCCCGGCCTTTCAGAGCGCCATGGCGGCGCATCTGGCCGACTGCGCGGTCGGCGAACCGCTGCCTGCCTGAACCCCCAACCGAGGAGATGCCGCCATGCCCGTGAACCCCGACAGCAAACTCGAAGTCACCGCCTTCGACTGGGTCCCCGATTTCGCCCGCGGCTATGTCCGCGACCTGCGCCCGCGCTGGGCGTGCGAGGAAATCGGACTCGATTATGCCGAACATCTGATCAGCGCGATCAACCGCCCTGCCGACCATTTCCTGTTCCAGCCGTGGGGGCAGGTGCCGGTGCTGAACGACGGCGGCGTCCGCCTGTTCGAAAGCGGCGCGATCCTGCTCCACCTCGCCGAAAAGGACGAACGGCTGCTGCCGCGCGACCCGCAGGGGCGCGCCAACACGCTCGCCTGGCTGTTCGCCGCCTATAACAGTGTCGAACCGATGCTGTTCGAACTCGGCAATGTCGACATCTTCGCGAAGGACGAGGAATGGGCGAAGCTGCGCCGCCCCAGCCTGATCGAGTTCATCCAGGGCCGGCTCGGCCGCCTCGACGATGCGATCGGCGACAAACATTATCTCACAGGCGCATTCACCGTCGCCGATATCGCGATGGCGACGGTGCTGCGCGAAGGGGTCGAGGCCGGGCTGATCGCCGAGCAGCCGCGGTTGCAGGCGTATCTCGACCGATGCCTTGCACGGCCCGCCTTCCGGCGCGCGCTCGATGCGCAGCTTGCCGCGTTCAGCGAAGAAGCGGGACCGCCCGCCGCCTGATCCCCCGATTTCCGCCCCCAAGGAGAGAGACGATGACCTATGTAGAAGGATTTGTGGTCGCAGTACCGACCGCCAACAAGGAAGCATATCGCAAGCATGCCGCCGACGCGGCGCCGCTGTTCAAGGAATTCGGCGTCGCGCGGATGGTCGAATGCTGGGGCGACGACGTGCCCGACGGCAAGGTCAACGACTTCAAGGGCGCGGTGCAGGCGAAACCCGACGAGACCGTCGTGTTCAGCTGGTTCGAATATCCCGACAAGGCGACGCGCGACGCCGCGACCGAAAAGATGATGAGCGACCCGCGCATGGCGGCGATGGGCGGCGAGATGCCGTTCGACGGCAAGCGCATGATCGTCGGCGGCTTCGAATCGATCGTCGACGACCGCGCCGAGGGCAGCACCGGCTATGCCGACGGCTATGTCGTGCCCGTCCCCGACGGCAACAAGGAAGCCTATCGCGCGATGGCGCAAAAGGCGTCGCAGGTGTTCCGCGACTATGGCGCGACGCGCGTCGTCGAGGCGTGGGGCGACGATGTGTCCGACGGCAAGGTCACCGACTTCAACCGCGCCGCGCACAAGCAGGACGGCGAGACCGTCGTGTTCAGCTGGGTCGAATGGCCCGACAAGGAAACGCGCACCGCCGGCTGGGAAAAGATGATGAAGGACGAGCGGATGCAGCATGATCCCAGCGACCAGACCTTCGACGGCAAGCGCATGATCTATGGCGGCTTCGAGCCGATCGTGATGGCGTAAGGCCGAATCCTCCCTGTAGCGAAGCCATGGGGAGGTGGCAGCGGCAGAGCCGCTGACGGAGGGGCCGTGGCGCGATGTTGCCGCCCCTCCACCATCCTCCGGATGGTCCCCCTCCCCACCGCTTCGCGGCAGGGAGGATCAATAGGAGAGACCCGATGACCGGCGGACAAGACAGAGGAAAGCGCATCGCAGCATGCCAGTGCGGCGCGGTGACGCTGGAACTCGTCGGCAAGCCGATCGTCGCGGCGACCTGTTACTGCCAGAGCTGCCAGCGGGCGGGCGCGGCCTTCGCGGCGCTTCCCGGCGCCGCGCCGGTGGTCGGCGCCGACGGCGGGACGCCCTATGTGCTGATGCGCAAGGACCGGCTCGTGTGGCAAACGGGTTCACAGCAGTTGCAGGAGCATCGGCTGACCCCCGATTCGCCGACGCGGCGTTTCGTGGCGCAATGCTGCAACGCGCCGGTCGCGCTCGAATTCACCAAGGGGCATTGGCTGAGCGTCTATTCGGCGCGGCTTCCCGAGGGCGAGCGCCCGGCGCCCGAGATGCGGACGATCGTCGGCGACCGGCCTTCGGGCGTCGAGCTACCGGACGATATCCCCAATTACCGGACCCCCTCGGGCAAGTTCATGTGGAGGCTGCTGACCGCGTGGATCGCGATGGGTTTTCGCGCCCCGCCGATCGAAAGGACCGCGGGCTGAGGCGGGTAGCGGCGGCCGAAGGAGAGAGATGATGGATCATGTGAGCTATCCCAACGAGAGCGCGGACTATCGCGCGGCGCGCAACGCGCTGCTCGAAGCCGAGATCGCGCTCCGCCGCCAGATCGAGGCGGTCGCGGCGCAGCGGCGCGCCCTGCCGCCCGGCGGCGAGATCCCCGAGGATTATGTCTTCGAACGGATCGGCAAGTTCCAGCGCCCCGAGACGGTGCGATTGTCCGAGCTGTTCGGGGACAAGCAAAGCATCATCCTGCAAAGCTTCATGTTCGGGCCCGAGCGCGACGTCCCCTGTTCGGGCTGCACGCATATGCTCGATTCGATCGACGGCGGCGCCCGCTATGTCGACGACCGCACCCCGCTCTATGTCGTCGCCAAGTCGCCGATCGCCCGGCTGGTCGAATGGGCGCGGGTGCGCGGCTGGAAACATCTGACCTTTCTGTCCGACGTCACCACGCGCTATTCGGCCGATTATTTCGGTGACACGCGCAAATTCCCGCCGTCGATGCGCGCCGACCGCAAGCTCGGGCCCGGCGAGGAATGGGACGAAACGATCTTCAACGTCTTCCGCAAGGACGGCGACACCATCCGGCATCACTGGGGCAGCGAGATGGCGTTCGCGCCCGAGGATCCCGGCCAGCACCACCGCGCGGGCGACCTCGTCGACGCGCTGTGGGGGCTGCTCGACATGACCCCCGAAGGTCGCGGGGATTATTTTCCGACCGTCGAAGGAGGAAAGCAATGAGCGAAGCTGCGAATTTCATCTGGTACGAGCTGATGACGAGCGACCCCGCCGGTGCGGCAAGCTTTTACGGCGCGGTGGTCGGCTGGACCATCGCGGCGCAGGGCGAGGCAACCGCGGGCGGGGTCGATTATCGCATGATCGGGCGCAGCGACGGCGGCAATGCCGGTGGGGTGCTCGGGCTCAATGCCGACATGCTCGCGGGCGGCGCACGGCCGATCTGGCTCGGCTATCTGCATGTCGCGGACGTCGATGCGGCGGTCGCGGCGATCGAGACCGACGGCGGCAGCGTCCAGATGAGCGCGATGGACATCCCGGTCGGGCGCATCGCGATGGTCACCGACCCGCAGGGCGCGCCCTTCTATATCATGGATCCCGTGCCGCCGCCGGGCATGGAGGGGATGGAAAGCGACGTCTTTTCGGTGACCGAGGCGCAGCATATGCGCTGGAACGAGCTGGCGACGAGCGATCCCGACGCCGCCATCGCCTTTTACAAGAAGCATTTCGGCTGGGGTCAGGAAGGCGAGATGCCGATGGGCGAGCATGGCACCTATCGCTTCATCCAGCGCGGCGACGTCGGGCTGGGCGCGGTGATGCCATTGCTGGAGGGCTATCCCGCCCCGATCTGGAGCTTCTACATCGGCGTCGACGACATCGACCGCGCGCACGCCGCGGTGACCGCGAACGGCGGCACCGTCACCAACGAACCGATGGAAATTCCGGGCGGCGAATATGCGATGAATGGCATCGACCCGCAGGGCGCCTCCTTCGGCCTCGTCGGCCCGCGCAAATAGGGCGAAAACTCCGGGGGGCAGAAAGGAAAGCCGAGATGACCGACAACCCGAAACTCGTACCCGCGGAAGAGCTGGTCCGGCGTAGCACGCGCCGGCCGCTGCCGAACGAGAGCGCCGAATATCGCGCCGCGCGCGATGCGCTGCTGGTCGAGGAGATCGAGCTGCGCCGCCACCTCGCGCGCGTCGCGGCGCAGCGGCGCGCGCTGCCCCCCGGTGGCGCGGTGACGCATGACTATCGCTTCGTCGGCGCCGAGGGTGAGGTCGGCCTTGCCGAATTGTTCGGCGGCCACGACACGCTGTTCGTCTATGGCATGATGTACGGCCCCGAACGCAAGCAGGCGTGCCCGATGTGCACCGCGACGGTCGCGAACTGGGACCCCGAGGTGCCGCATCTCGAACAACGGATCGGTTTCGCGGTCGTCGCCCGCTCGCCCTATCCGCGCCTCGCCGCCTTTGCGCGCGAACAGGGCTGGGATCATCTGAAGCTCTATTCGGACCCGAGCGGTGATTTCTGGCAGGATTATATCGGCGAGACCCGCGACGACGACATGGCGGGGTACAGCGTCTTCACCCGGCGTGACGGGACGATCCGCCATTTCTGGAGCGTCGAGGGCGGCCCCGAAATCGCCGACCCGGGGCAGGACCCGCACGGCGCGCCCGACCCCAATTCGCTGTGGAACCTGCTCGACCTGACCCCCGAGGGCCGCGGAACCGACTGGTACCCCAGCCTGAGCTACGACGACTGAAGAGGAGAGAAACGATGACGAATAAAGCGACGCTGTGCCTGTGGTACGACAAGGACGCCGAGGAAGCGGCGAACTTCTATGCGGCCACCTTTCCCGACAGCAAGGTTGGCGCTACCCACCGCGCGCCCGGCGACAACCCGAGCGGCAAGGAGGGCGACGTGCTGACCGTCGACTTCACCGTGCTCGGCTTTCCGTGCATCGGCCTCAACGGCGGCCCTGCCTTCCAGCATAACGAGGCCTTTTCCTTCCAGGTTCACACCGACACGCAGGAGGAAACCGACCGGCTGTGGAACGCGATCGTCGATAACGGCGGCGCCGAAAACATGTGCGGCTGGTGCAAGGACAAATGGGGCGTCAACTGGCAGATCACCCCGCGCGTCCTGACCGACGTGATGACCAACCCCGACAAGGATGCCGCCAAGCGCGCATCCGAGGCGATGATGGCGATGAAGAAGATCGACATCGCGACGATCGAAGCCGCGATCCGGGGCGAAAAAGTTGGCGCGGCGTAGCCCGGCGCTCTTCGCATGGGCCCTCTGCGGCACGCTCGACATCGTCTATGCGGCGGTGTGGAGCGTGCTCGCGGGCGGCACGGTCGGCGGCATGCTCCGCGGCGTCGCCAAGGGTCCGTTCGGCGACGGCGCCGGCGACTGGGGGATCGGCGGCGCACTCACCGGTCTCGCGACCCATTATGCGATCATGGGCGCGATGGTCGCGGTGTGGTTCTTCGTCGCGCGGCGCTGGACGGCGCTGACGGCGTGGCCATGGTGGCTGACCGGCACCCTTTATGGCCTGCTCCTCTATTACATCATGAACGGGATCGTGCTGCCGCTGCGCTTCGGCTCGCCCTTTCCGCCCGTCGACCTCGTCAAGGGCGCGGTCGCGCTCTTCCCGCATATCTTCTTCGTCGGCTGGCCATGCGCCTGGCTGACCCGCAAGGACGCCCGCTGATGCTGAGCTTCTATGGCCACCCCTTTTCCTCCTACACCTGGAAGGCGCTGATCGCGCTTTACGAGAAGGGGATCGATTTCGACTATCGCTCGGTCGACCCCGCCTTTCCCGATCATATGCCCGAACTCAGGGCGCATTGGCCGGTCGGCCAGTTCCCGCTGATCGTCCATGACGGCACGCCCTATTTCGAATCGTCGATCATCATCGAATATCTCGACCATCTGGTCCCCGAACCGCGGCTGATCCCGGCAGAGTTCGACGCGGCGCTGAAGGTGCGATTGTTCGACCGCGTCTTCGACAATCATGTGATGGGCCGGATGCAGGCGGTGGTCGCCGATGCGATCCGCGGCCCCGACAATCATGTGCCGATGATCGTCGACCAGTCGAAGGCGGCGCTCGAAACCGTCTATGGCTGGCTCGACAAGGAACTGGCGGGCGGCGGCTGGGCGACGCCCTACGGCTTCAGTCTTGCCGATTGCGCGGCGGGACCGTCGCTCTTTTACGCTGACTGGGTGCATCCGATCCCCGAAGCCCTTGAGAATCTGTGCGCCTATCGCGCCCGCCTGCTCGCGCATCCGTCGATCGCACGCTGCGTCGAGGAGGCGCGGCCGTATCGCGCCTATTTCCCGCTCGGCGCGCCCGACCGCGATTGATCGGTCACACTGCCGGGCGGTTCCGGGCCCGCTTTCTTCGTTAGGCATGCCGGCAGAATAGCGGGGCGGCTGGGCAGGTGCGCGCGGCGCCGATATCCGGCAGTTGACCAAACGCCGCACTCGTTGCATAATCGTATACGAAATACCAATTGGGGAGATTATGCGATGATGCGCCTGTCGATGGTCGCGGCGATGATGTTGGCATCTGCGGCGTGCGTCAGCGCGTCGCCGGCTTTTGCCCGGACCGAGGTGGCGGCGGAGCAGGTTCCCGCTGCCGCCTATGCCCATGGCGACGCGCTCTTGCGCCCGCATATCGGCAAGCTGATTCCCGGGATGAGCGTACAGCCGCACTGGATCGGCGAAACGTCGCGCTTCTGGTTCGAGAAACAGACCCGCGACGGCCGCGAATATGTGCTGGTCGATGCCGCGGGAGATAGCGTCCAGCCGCTGTTCGACCATGACGCGCTGATCAAGGCCCTGGCCGGAGCCGCGGGCAAGCCGCTTGCGCGCAAGAATCTCAGGCTCATCGGACTGACGGTCGACGAGAAGGACGGCACACTTCACTTCAGCCACGCCGGAAAACGGTGGCGATATGATCCTGCCGCGGGCGCGCTGACGGCGGATATAGACCCTGCCGAGCGCGGCATCGAATCGCCCGACGGACAGTGGCGCGCCGTCGTCCGTAACGGCAATCTGTTCGTGATTTCGGCGGCGGACGGCAGCGAAAAACAGCTGACCACCGACGGCACCCCCGACGCGCCCTATGCCACGCCGGTGATCGATCCGAGCATCATGGTCGCGCAGGGAACGCAGAATCCCGCAGTGCCGCCAATCCTGACCTGGTCGCCCGATTCGCGGCGCATCGCGACCTTCCGCCTGAATCTGGACGGCGCGCGGCGGCTGGCGCTGGTCCAGTCGACGCCGCCGGGCGGTGCGCCGCCGCGGGTGTTCGACTATGTCTATCCGCTGCCCGGCGATGCCGAGGTGCCGACCGCTACCGGCCTGTTCTTCGATGTCGCGACTGGCGCGCGCACCACGATGACGCTGCCCCCCGATCCGGTGCTTTATTATTACGGCCCTGCCTATGAATGGAGCGCCGATGGCCGGGCGGTGTTCGCGCGCCTGGTCGAGCGGGGTTATAAAAAGGTCGAATTCTATCGCGTCGATGCGGCCAGCGGCACCGCGAAACTCCTCGCCGACGACCGATCGAAAACCTATGTCGATAACTGGAGCCAATATTGGGGCTATGACAAAAAGGGCGACACGCTCTACTGGACGTCCGACAAGACCGGCTATTTCAACCTGTACGGGATCGATCAGCGCACGGGGGCGCAGCGACAGCTGACCAAGGGCGCCTGGGTCTCCCGCGAGGTCGCGGGCATCGACAATGCCGCCGGGCATCTGCTCGTCATCGGCACCGGGCGCGAAGCGGGGCAAGATCCCTATCTGCGCAAACTTTACGCCGTGTCGCGAAATGGCGGCACGCCGAAGCTCCTGACCCCGGAACCGCTCGATCACGATGTCTCGGTTTCGCCCGACGGCCGTTATTTCGTCGACAATATGTCGCTGATCAACGAGCCGACGCGATCGGTGCTGCGCCGCGTCAGCGACGGCGCGATCGTCAAGGAACTCGGCCGCGCCGATATCAGCGCCTATCTTGCCGCCGGCTATCATCTGCCCGAACCATTCGAGGCGCTCGCTGCCGACGGCAAGACGAAAATCTATGGATCGATCTTCAAGCCCGCGAGCTTCGACCCGGCGAAATCCTACCCGATCATCGAGGAAATCTATACCGGCCCGCACATCGTCGCGAACAGCCCCAAGTCGTTCGAGGCCGCGATGACCAAACGTTTCATCAACGCGCACGCGCAGATCGGCGCGATCGGCGTCATCGTCGACGGGCGCGGTACGGCAGGCCGCTCGCGCGCCTTCCAGCAGCCCGCCTTCCGCAATCTCCACGCCGTCGGTCTCGACGACCATATTGCGGCGATCCGGGCAATGGCGGCGAAAAATCCGTGGATGGACGTCTCGCGGGTCGGCATCTACGGCTATTCGGCCGGGGGCTATGACGCGGTGCGCGCGCTGACCGAGCGGCCCGATTTCTACAAGGTCGGGCTGACCGGCGCCGGGGTTCAGGACAACCGCCTCGACAAGGCGTGGTGGAACGAACAATGGATGGGCAGCGAGCCCGGGCCGTTCTGGGACGCCAATTCCAACATCACCTGGGCGCCCAAACTGACCGGCAAGCTGATGATCGTGCATGGCGAACTCGACGGCAATGTCCCGCCGCTCAATTCGCTGCGGCTGGCCGATGCGCTGATCAAGGCGAACAAGGATTTCGAACTGCTGATCATCCCCAATTCGGATCACCCGATCGTCGCCTTCCCCTATTTCTTCCGGCGGAGCTGGGACTTCTTCTCGCGCGAGCTCCTTGGAAAAGAACCCCCCGCGGACTATCCCATGATGCCGTTCGAGTGACGGCCGCGGTGCCAATAAGGGGCGTCCCATAATGCGGTTAACGCGCCGCTGACATTGCCGCTTTGCCATTTGGTAGCGCCGCGCGCGCGAAGGCGGCAGCATGGTTTCGCCGAGCGCCATTGTCCGCACGCTGATCGCCGCGCTGTTCGCGGCGGTGATCGCGTTCGCACCGGTGCATGCAGAGCAGGCGTTCACCGTCACCACGACGACGGTGACGTGGAGCTATGATGACGCCGATGACGGCAACGCCATCGATGAGGACGAAGCGCTGCTGGGCGACGAGGCGCTGGCGAGCGACGCCGATCTCGGTGCAACCCGCCGCTACGCACCCAGCGCCGCGCTGGCGACGCTCGGCCACGCCAAGGCGCATTTCGGTCCCTTTGCGGTGATCGACGGTTCGACCGTTCGCATGGCTGGCGATGTCGACGGCGCGACGCCGCGCCAGTTCGCCGCGATGCTCGCCGCCTTCCCGACGATCCGGCGGCTGGAGATGGTCGACTGCCCCGGCAGCCTCGACGAGGAATCCAATCTGATTCTCGCGCGTGCGATCCGCCGCGCCGGAATCGAAACCGTCGTCCCCGCGGGCGGATCGGTGCGGTCGGGCGCGGTCGAACTGTGGCTCGCCGGCGCCAAACGCAGCGCCGCCCCCGACGCCGAATTCGGCGTCCATAGCTGGGCCGACGAATATGGCCGCGAGGCAAGGGATTATCCGGCAAACGATCCGGTCCATGCCGAATATCTGGGGCTCTACCGCGAAATGGGCATGGCCCCCGAGAAAGCGCGCCAATTCTATGCGCTGACCAACAGCACCCCGTTCGACGACGTCCGCTATCTGACGCGCGACGATATGGCGCGCTTCGTGACGCTCGACTGAATAGCGTCGCTACGCCCCTTCATCTCTCCAGCCGTCATTTCGAACGCTTGGGCTAGCGTGACGCCGGTGCAACGGAACAATCGTTGCGAACAGCCGTTGCCAAAATATTCGACCTCAAATGGAGGGTTGTTCGCCCTCGCCGTCGGAGAGAGACGATGAAAAAGCTTCTGACAATTTTCGCAATTAGCGGCTCGATGTTGCTTCTGTCTGCTTGCAACACGATCGAAGGCGCCGGAAAAGACGTTGAATCGGCCGGAGAATGTGCGGACGGAGTGAAGGGCAACTGCTAGAGTCACGACCCTTTGATTTCGGCGTCCCCCTGCGGCGCAGCCGCGGGACGGATCGTCCGGAACCAGCCGGTAGCGGACATAAATTTAGAACCGTCGCCCCCGCGAAGGCGGGGGCCGCCATCGGCCTTGCTCAATGCTGCCAGCGGCGCCTTCGGGCGACGAATATGGAATGGCAGCTCTCCACCCAAAGTTGCCGTTCAGGCAGCCATGCCATCAGATCCCCACCGACGACTTGTTCTCGACCACTTCCAGCGGCGGCGGCGCTTTCGCGGCGCCTGCGCCATGGCGGCGGTGGCTGAGCTTGCCGTCGACCTTGCCGCCATTTTCAATCGTGATGTTTTCGTAGATCACGTCGCCGGTGATCCGTGCGGTCGCATGAACGATCAGCGTCTTCGCCTCGATCGATCCGTCGAGCAGCCCCGCGATCTTGGCAGTCTCGGCGACCACCGCGCCCTTGATCTCGCTCGCCTCGCCCTGGACGAGGTTGGCGCATTTCAGGTCGCCGTCGATCTTGCCATCGACGTGCAGGTCGACGCTGGCGGCAACGTTGCCGGTGACGACGACGTCCGACCCGAGGATCGAAAAGGTCGTATGACGGGCGCCGGTCGCCATCTTAGCGGGCACCGCCGGTGCCGGCTGCGAGGGCGCCGACTCGCTGTCGTGCGTCGGCTTTGACTTCGAGAACATCGGCTTTGGCCTCCAGGAAGCGGCGCGGATTGACCGCGGCGCCGTTCAGACGGACTTCGAAATGCAGGTGACTGCCGGTCGAGCGGCCGGTCGAACCCATTTTAGCGATCTGCTGGCCCGCGGCAACCGCGCTGCCGACCCGCGTCGTGAAACCCGAAAGATGGGCGTAGCGGGTCAGGATGCCCTGACCATGATCGACTTCGACGACATTGCCGTAACCCGACTTCTGGCCGACGAAAACGACCTTGCCGGGCGCGGCGGCGAGGATCGGGCTGCCGAGCGGGCCCGGGAAATCGAGCCCCGAATGCATCGCGCCGGCGCCCGTAAACGGATCGCTGCGATAGCCGTAGCTCGACGAGAGCATCAGCACATTGGCGGGCTTGCCCGAGGGCACGGCGACGAGCGTGCGTTCGAGCACTTCCATGCGGAACAGCGCGCCTTCGAGCGCCGCGAAGCCCTTGCCGAGTTCACCCGCACGGCCGAGCCGATTTCGATAGGGAATGAAAGGACCACCGCGGCCGGCCGCAGCGCTGCGCACAAGTGAAGCGGGGTCGAGGCCGAGCTTGGCAACCGCGCTTTCGGCCTTGGCGGCGCGCGCGGTGACAGCAGCGAGCAGGCGGGCCGAAAAGGCTTCCTGCCGCGCTTCGATCCGCGCCAGCGCCTGCGCTTCGGGCGGCAGGTTGGGGTCGATGGCGCTGGTCTTAAGCGGCGCGGGTTTCGCATCGGCACCGGTTGCCGCGGCTTCGCCCGGGATCGCGGGCTCGTCGCCGAAATAGCTCTTCTGCCATTCGTCGAGCTGGTTCTGCCGCTCTTCGAGGTCGGCGGCCGTCTCGGCGACGCGATCGCGATATTTGGCGATGCGCGCCTCGGCCGCAGCGGCTGCGGCCTGCTTCTGCGCAACTTCGGCGCGTTCGCCCGAGCTGAGCAACTGGTTGACGAGGACGGCGAGTGTAGCACCGGCCCAGGCGAGCAGGACGAGCCCGGCGATTAGCGCGACGCGCTTTTGCCAGACCGCGCTGACGCGCAGGAACCGCACATGACCGTGCGTGCGAATGAAGATTTCATGGTCCTGAAACAGCGCGGAAACGCGCTCGCGCCACTGGCGCAGACCCGTCGATAACGAAGACAAGTGGCGACCCCATCTTGGTGTTCTTGTGGAGCCCTCCGCCCCGACTTGATGGCGCCCTTAACAGCGCAGAAGCAGCCGCGCGAATCTTTGCGGCGCGACTCGCGCCGAGTCGAACATGACTCGCGGTGAACGGTGCCAGATGCGGCAAATACCGCCATTTTGGCAGAAAATCGCTTGCGAATCGCGCGGTAATATTGACGGCTTGCTTACCATTTTTGGTTAGGGGTACGGCGTGAACCAGATGTCCAGCCTTACCCCTTCAGGTGGCGGCAATCCCGCCTCCGTTCTGCCCGCCGTCAGTCCTGTGCGGCCGCGCTCGGCGGTCAGCGCCGGGGTCGGGATCGTCGGCCTGCTCGGGCTGTTTTCCTATTTGATCCTCGCGCGTTACGCGCCCGAGATCGCGGGTTTCCTTGGCGTCGACTGGGGCGAGCGCGGGCCGATGGACGGTCCCAATTCGGCGATCGCGAGCGTGCTCGCCTGCGGTCTGCCGATGGTGTTGTGGTCGGTTTTCGTCGACAAGGTACACCGCAATCCATCGACCGGAATCGACTGGTCGCTGCGTCGGCCGTGGCGTGAAACCATCGACATCAGTCTTACCAAGCTGGCGGGCCTGTGGGCGACCTGGGCGCTGATCGCGCTCACCTACGCAACGATGCGCTATTATTGGGAGGGCAATTACGCCTTTTCGATGGATCTGCTCGAACGCGTCGCGCCGTGGCTGCTCGCCGTATCGGTCGTCTATATGCTGTGGCTCGACCGCCGGATGGTCGAACCGCGTGATGGCTGCTGGCAATTCGGCCGCTGGCTGATCGCGCCAGGACAACCGGTCGATAGCCGCGCAATCTGGCATCATCTGCGCGCGTGGACGGTGAAGGGCTTTTTCACCGCCTTCATGCTGTCGATCGTGCCGGGCAATTTCTCGTCGCTCGTCGCGGTGCCGATGAGCGAGGTGCTGGCGAATCCGCTCACTGTCGGGCTGTGGACGATCAACCTCCTCTACCTCGTCGACGTCCATATCGCGACGGTCGGCTATATCCTGACGATGAAGCCGCTTGATTCGCACATCCGGACGGCGAACCCCTATGGCATGGCGTGGGTCGCGGCGCTGATCTGCTATCCGCCCTTCATCCTGATGAACGGCGGTCCGCTCGACTATCAGGTCGGCGGTTCGGACTGGGGTTACTGGCTGCAGGGCCATGACACGCTGATAGCGATCTGGGGCGTCGTGCTCGTCGGTCTCATCTCGATCTACGCCTGGGCGACGATGGCGTTCGGCATCCGCTTTTCCAACCTGACGCATCGTGGGGTCATTACGCACGGGCCGTACAGCTTCACGCGGCACCCCGCCTATATTTCGAAGAATCTGAGCTGGTGGGTCGGGTCGATGCCTTTCCTCGTCACCACCGGCGGCTGGGTCGAGGCGGCGCGCAACGTCATCCTGCTCGGGCTGGTCAGCGGCGTCTATTACTGGCGTGCGAAGACCGAGGAAAAGCACCTCCTCGCCGATCCGGCCTATCAGGCCTATTGGAGCTGGGCGCAGAGCCATGCTTTCGTCCCGCGCCTGTTCGCGAAGCTCGCTGGCCGGACGCAGCCGCTGATCCGGCTGGAACCCGACCCGCGCGTCGGCCCGGTCGCCTGACCCGACCCGAAAAAAGGGGCGCGCTGCGATGGCAGCGCGCCCCTTTTTTTAAATCGCTTCGATCGGCCGGACTGTCCGGCCCGATCGTCGCGGCATTTTTGCATCAGAACTTCACGCCCGCCTCGACGCCCCAGATGCGGGGTTCGTTGACGTAGCTGGTGATGTTGTTGAAATCGATGCCGCCGGTCGGCGACGCATCGTTGGTGATGTTGCGCACGAAGCCCGCGATGTCGAAGCGGTCGGTGCGATAACCGACGCGCAGCCCGCCCTCGAGCAGCTTGTCGTCCGAGAATTCGACCGACTGATAGAGGAAGAACTGGATCTTCGAGCGGTAATACCAGTCGGTGAACGCATAGATCGCGCCATTGCCGACCGGGAATTCATAACCCGCGGTCCAGTTCACCGTCCATTTCGGCGACTGCGGCAACTGGTTGCCGTCGATCGAATAGATGCCGGGGCTGCCGGGGCGCTGCGGGTCGAGCACGGTGCACGGCGTCGCCGAACCGCAACCTGCGACGAAGGCATTGGCATCGTCGATCTTGGCGATGTTCCACGCGCCGCCAACCGAGAAGGTCAGCCCCGTTGCCGGGGCCGCCTGCAGTTCGGCCTCGATGCCATGGCCCTTGGCATCGACATTGAGCAGGCTGGCGACGTTCGACGTGCCGCCGACCGCGGTGAGCTGCAGGTCCTTAGTGTCGAAATAATAGCCGGTCAGGTTGAAGCGGACGCGGTTGTCGAGGAAGCTGGTCTTGATCCCGGCCTCATACGACATCGTCTCTTCCTGATCGGCGGTCGAGATGACGCGCGAGAAGGTCAGGCGGCCCTGCACCGACGGCGCGCGATAGCCGCGCGCGACGCGCGCATAGATGTTGAAGCCGTCGGTCGCTTCCCAGGTCGCGCTGGCGTCCCACGTCAGCAGCTTGCCCTTGACCGTGGCGGCCTGCGGCGGAACTGGCGTGTTCGGGTTGACGACGAAGATCGGGCGCGTTTCGACCGGACGCGACGCGACGAAATCGCGCGTGTCATGGTTGTAACGCGCGCCGGCCTGCAGCTTCAGCCCGTTGTCGAACGCATAGTTGACCGAACCGAAGATGCCATAGGCTTCGCTTTCCTGGCGCTGCACCGCGATTGCGGAGGGAGTCGCGTCGGTCGGGCCGCCGAACTCGAAGCTCGAGATGTCGAGGTCTTCGTTGAAGTAGAAGGCGCCGAACTGATAGCCGAGCCCGCCGCTGTTGTTCGACGCGATGCGGATTTCCTGCGTGAACTGGTCGAGGCTCGGCACATTGTCCTGGCTCTGCGCCTGGAACGGGATCAGGCCGGGACCCGATTCGGGCAGGAACACGGCGCCGAAGCCGCCGTCGATGTCGCCGCGGCTCCGGAAATTGCCGTTCCAGTAGGAGGTGATCGAGTAAGCGGTGACCGGCCCGAAATCATATTCGAGGTTCAACCCGACATTATAGGTGTTGAGCTTCTGGAAGTTGAGCCCGTCCTGCCACACCTTGTCACGCTCGAATTTCGTGCCGGCGCCGCCGAGGCCGACCAGCTTGTTGCTGCCCGGAACCTGCGTGTTGGCGCGGAAGATGATCGCCGAGCCGTCGTAGACGCGGACCTGACCGGTCAGGCGGCCGGTGAAGGGGCCGCTTTCATACTGGAGCTGGAGGCGCGCGGCGATGTCGTCATAGCCGCCGAGGTCCTTGCTCTTCGTCGTCGCGATATTGTCGACCCAGTCGTCGCGGTGCTGGTAGAGGCCCGAGAGGCGGACCGAGAAGCCGCTGTCGTCGGCGGCGCCCGCCGCGACTTCGACCTGGCTGTTGCCGTAACGGCCATAGCTGACGCGCGCATAGCCGCCGGTCTTGCCGGGCTTGACGGTGTCGAACTTGACGATGCCGGCGGGGGTGTTGCGGCCGAATAGCGTGCCCTGCGGTCCGCGCAGCACTTCGACGCGGTCGAGGTCGAAGATCGGGAAGCCCTTGAGGATCGGGTTTTCGAGCACGACGTCGTCATAGACGAGGCTGACCGGCTGCGACGCGTTGAGGTCGAAGTCGGTGTTGCCGAGCCCGCGGATATAGAAGCGCGGGAAGGTGCGGCCGAACGAGCTTTCGATGTTCAGGCTGGGGACGCGGCCCGCGAGCACGCGCACGTCGCTGCCCGACGAGGTGATGGCATCAAGCGTACCGCCCGACAGCACGCTGACCGAAACCGGCACGTCCTGCAGGCTTTCCTCGCGGCGCTGCGCGGTGACGATGATGTCGCCGAGGCCGCTGTCTTCGGCGACGGGTGCGGCGGACGCGTCCTGTGCGGCGGCGGGGGCTGCCCAGCCGGCGGCGGCGAGCGCGACCAGAACGGGGGCTATAGCAGTAGCGGAAGGAAAGTGGCGCATGGGCAAGCTTCCTGAAACAGAGTTGACGATGGGAGAGACGTTAAAAACGATTTGCCCGTTGGCGTGCGGCGCGGGCCGGGTCAATTGCGGAAGCTCTTGCGGCTGACGTTCATGTCAGCAGTGTTGCGCAATTGCTGCACTTTTGCGGCAAATATGGGCAAATGGGGCGGTGACACCCCGCCGCGGGCGCGTGCTGGTCGCTTGATTTCCTGCCTCTCCACTCTAGACCGAGGGCAGGTTCCCGAGCGGAGGAAAGCGAAGTGAGCGACGGCGCAGCAGGTGAAATCTATATCGGCCTCGGTGGCGGCGGCGCAAAGGACGGGCCGCGCCAGTCGCTGGTCCTGAAGCGCGCGAACCGCCACGGGCTGATCGCCGGTGCGACGGGCACCGGCAAGACGGTGACGTTGCAAGGATTGGCCGAGGGATTTTCGGCAGTCGGCGTCCCGGTGTTCGTCGCCGATGTAAAGGGCGACCTCGCCGGCATGGCGATGGCGGGCAGCCCGACGTCGAAGATGCACGAGATTTTCGCCGCGCGCGCGGCCGAGATCGGCGACAGCGAGTGGGCGTATCGCGAAAATCCGGTGATCTTCTGGGACCTATTCGGCGAACAGGGCCATCCGATCCGCACGACGATCTCGGAAATGGGACCGCTGCTGCTGGCGCGGCTGATGGGGCTCAACGAGGTACAGGAAGGCGTGCTCGCAATTGCCTTTCGTGTTGCCGACGAACAGAATCTGCTGCTGCTCGACATGGGCGACCTGCAGGCGATGCTCGCCTGGTGCGCCGAGAATGCCGACGAGCTGACGACCAAATATGGCAATGTGTCGAAAGCGACCGTCGGGACGATCCAGCGGCAATTGCTGACGCTCGAAAGCCAGGGCGGCGATCATTTCTTTGGCGAGCCCGCGCTCGACATCATGGACATGATCCGCACCGACGAGAATGGCCGCGGCTATGTGAATATCCTCGCCGCCGACAAGCTGATGGCGAGCCCCAAGCTTTACGCGACCTTCCTGCTCTGGCTGCTTTCGGAGATGTTCGAGACGCTTCCCGAGGTCGGCGATCCCGACAAGCCGAAGCTGGTCTTCTTTTTCGACGAAGCGCACCTGCTGTTCGACGACGCGCCGCCCGCGCTCGCCGAAAAGATCGAACAGGTCGTGCGCCTGATCCGTTCGAAAGGGGTCGGCGTCTATTTCGTCACCCAGAACCCGATCGACATTCCCGAGGATGTGGCGGGCCAACTCGGCAATCGCGTCCAGCACGCGCTGCGCGCCTTCACCCCGCGCGACCAGAAGGCGGTCAAGGCGGCCGCCGACACTTTCCGCCCCAACCCCAAGGTCGATGTCGCGCGCGAGATCACCGAATTGAAGGTCGGTGAGGCGCTGGTGTCGCTGCTGATGGCCGACGGCGCGCCGTCGCCGGTCGAGCGCACTTTGATCAAGCCGCCCTGCTCGCGCGCCGGCCCGCTCGAATTGAAGGAGCGCGCGATCATCAAGTCGATTTCGCCGGTCGAGGGCAAGTATGATACCGTCGTCGACCGCGAAAGCGCCGAGGAACTGCTCGCCGCCAAGGCCGAGCAGGCCCAGGCGGCGGCGGTCGAAGCGAAGGCGCAGGCCGAAGCCGACAAGCAGGCGGCGATCGCTGCAAAAGAAGAAGCGAAGCGCAAGGTCGCCGAGGAGAAGGAGCGGCTCCGGCAGGAAAAGGCGGCGGCGCGCGAGGCGGCGAAGCCGAGTTTCGCCGAAAAGATGGTGCAATCGGCAGCGCGCTCGGCGGCGACCAACCTTGGCCGGCAGGTCGCCGGCAAGTTCGGCGGCCAGTTGATGCGCGGGATATTGGGCAGCCTGTTCAAGTGAGCGCGCGATGACCGGGGGCGATGCCGCGCTGATGGAGGCCGCGCTGATTGCGGTCGCCGATGCCGGCATCGACATCCGTCACGTGCTGTTCGAGCGCTTCTTCGCCGCTTATCCCGAACGGCGCGCGAGCTTCATTTCGGTCGATGCCGCATCGCGGCGGATGACCGATGAGACGCTGCAGATGATCTTCGGGCTGGCGAAGGGCGAGGCGTGGGTCTGGCCGCTGGTCGCCGAACTGGTGTTCACGCATCGCAGCTATGGCGCGCTGCCGATCGCCGAATATGACGCCTTTATCGATATGACGGTCGCCGAACTCGGTGCCGCCGCAGGCGCTGCTTGGGATGACGCGACAGCGGCCGCGTGGCAGAGGCATGCCGACGCGCTGAAGGCGATGATCCACAAGGCGCGGGCCGAATGGGCGAATGCGATGCCGGCGGGGGCGCCGCAGATCGCCTGAAAAGCGGCTACCTCCTTAATCATCATCCCGGATCAAGTCCGGGATGATGAGGAGATGGACGAACTTCTGCTTCTATCCGCTCGACAAATGCGCCGAATCGCGGCAGCTTTGGTTGCATGACAAAACCTATATTACCTGGAGAGGTAGCCGCTGCGGTCATCAACCCCGTCGCTTACGGGCAGTGGGAACCGCTTCACGAACAATTGGCGTGGGCCCGCGCCAACGCCCCGCTCGCGGTCGCGGAAAACCCCAATCACGATCCGTTCTGGCTCGTCACCCGCCACGCCGACATCATGGCGATCAGCCGCGATCCGCAGCGTTTCGCCAACGGCATCCGGCCGACGGTGCTCACCGACCGCGATGGCGAGGCGCTGGCACGGGCCGCGACGCCGAACAATGACGGGCACCTCATCCGCTCGCTCGTCCAGATGGATGCGCCCGACCATATGAAATACCGGCTGCTGACGCAGAGCTGGTTCATGCCCAAGAATCTGAAGATCGTCGAGGATCGCATCCGCGAAATCGCGCGCGAGACGGTCGATCATATGCTGGAAGCGGGCGGCGAATGCGACTTCGCGCGCGACGTCGCCGCGCATTACCCGCTGCGCGTCATCATGGACATTCTGGGCGTGCCGCCGGAGGACGAGCCGCGCATGCTGATGCTGACGCAGCAATTATTCGGTCCGACCGATCCCGAATTGAACCGCAGCCGCGAGGCGATCACCAGCGCCGAACAGGCGATCGCGATGCTTCACTATGTCATCGCCGACTTCGAGCATTATTTCGGCGCGCTCACCGCGGACCGCCGCGCCAACCCGCGCGAGGACATCGCGACCGTGATCGCCAACGCCATGGTCGGCGGCGAGCAGATTCCCGACCGCGAGCTTGCCGGCTATTATATGATCATCGCGACCGCCGGGCATGACACGACGAGCGCCTCGACCGCGGGCGCAATGATGGAACTGGCGAAGACCCCGGCGCTCTTCGAGCGCTTCCGCAGCGCGGAGAGCGACAAGGCGGGACTGATCGAGGAGGCGATCCGCTGGACGACACCGGTCCAGCATTTCATGCGCAGCGCCAAGGAAGACGTCGAGATCGGCGGCCAGGCGATCGGCGCGGGCGACTGGCTGATGCTCAACTATGTCTCGGGCAACCGCGATGAGGGAGTTTTCACCGATCCCTTCGCCTTCGATCCCGACCGCGAAAAGAACCAGCAGATTGCCTTCGGCTTTGGTGCGCATGTCTGCCTTGGCCAGCATCTGGCGCGCATGGAGATGCGGATCCTGATGGAGGAATTGTTGCCGCGGCTGCAGAGCCTCGAATTGGCGGGCGAGCCGGCGCGCGTCGAGTCGGTGTTCGTCGGCGGTCTGAAGCGCCTGCCGCTCCGTTTCCGCGCGGCCTGACCCGGCAACGGAGCGTTTCGACGGCTTTCGGGCTTGGGGGCGGGCGCCCGATGGAACAAAGTCACGGCTCATCGGTAGCTGCGGGAATGAGGTGGGGTGCGTGCACGCGCGCCCGTCTCGTCATGCAGTCGATGGAGTTTGTCATGAATGTCTTCAAAAAAGCCGCGCTGGCAATCGCCGCAACGTCGGTGACGCTGTCGCCCGTGGTCGCTTCGGCTGCTCCCGCGCTCGACGGCGTGCGTGCGACCAGCGCCGCCGACGGCTCGAGCGAACTGGACGGTTCGAGTTGGCTGCCGGCCGTACTGGCCCTGCTCATCATTGCCGGCGGCATCTGGCTTGCCGTCGATAACGACGACGACGCGCCGGTCAGCCCGTAACAGTCTCGTCTGGACGACCGTGGAAGGCCCGCCCGAAACGGCGGGCCTTTTGCTATTCCCCAAATGCTTGCCTATGCTTTTTCGGCAGGAAAGAAGCGCGCGATGACATCGCTGGCGAGCCGGGCGGGACGCAGCGTTTCCGCGTCAATGCAGCACCAGCTCGATTTGACTTCGGCGAGTACGTCCTCACCACGCTTGATGATCGTCTCGTAGAAAGCGCGCGCGCCCTGGACCTTTTCGAGGATCACCGTGGCGATGACCTGATCGTCGAGGAAGGCGGGGCGGCGGTAAGTGATTTCATGCTTGAGCGCGACCCATAGATGCGCTGCGACCGCATCGGGCGGGGCGATCTTGCGCCAGTGCGACAACACCGCCTCCTGCACCCAGCTCAGATAATGGGCGTTGTTGACGTGCCCCATGAAATCGATCTGGTCGGCGCCGACGGCGATGGCATGGTCGTGGGGGTGCGAGACGGAGGTCATATCGCTGACACTAATGTCAACATATGATGACGGAAAGATGAAATCCGACAATTTCGTTGAAAATCACCATCAGCCGCGTCCGCGGTACGGTGCGACGCCCTGATCGGGCAGCCACAGTCCTGCGGGAGGGGGGCCGGACTGCCAGAAAACATCGATGGGGATGCCGCCGCGCGGGTACCAGTAACCGCCGATGCGCAGCCATTTGGGGCGCATCTCGTCGACAAGGCGGCGGCCGATGCCGACGGTGCAATCCTCGTGAAACCCCGCATGGTTGCGAAAGCTGCCGAGAAACAGTTTCAGGCTCTTCGATTCGACGATCGTCTCGCCGGGCGCGTAGTCGATGACGATGTGGGCGAAATCGGGCTGGCCGGTCACCGGGCAGAGCGAGGTGAATTCGGGGGCGGCGAAGCGGACCAGATACAGCTCGTCCGCCCGCGGATTGGGCACATAATCGAGGGTCGCGGCTTCGGGCGAGGCGGGAAGGTCGCTGGATCGGCCCAAATGCTTCGGGGCGAGCGGGGGATGGCTGGAATCACTCATGGCTTTCGTCTAGTGCGCAGCGCGGCCGATGTCATCGTTCACTTGATCGACGGCGGCCTGCAAACGGCAGCATGGTTCAGCGCCAATTCAGCGGCGCGGACCCTAAGACAATCGGGGTCGCAAAGACGGCATGAAGATGAAGCGGATCGGGCACGAACGAACGGCGGCGGGGGCGTTGCTGGCCGCGCTGGCGCTGGCGCTCGCGGGCACCGGAGTCGTGCCCGTCTCGGCGCAGCAGACCGAAACGCCGACCCCGCCGCCCTCATCCGGCCGTTCGATCGATTTCCGCCTGCCGCCCGCCGACGAGGGGCGCACGCCGGGGGTCCAGGGGCCTTCGGACAATGGCTTGCCACCCATCGCCCCCGGCGAACGGCGCGGCGTCCCGACGCCCGCCCCGCAACCGGCCCCGCCGCGCGTGACGCCGACGCAGCCGACGACCCCGGTCCGTCCGGCCGCCGGCACGCCGACCCCCGCGCCCGCCCCGGCGCGGCGCGATACGCCCGCTGCTTCGACCTCGCGTTCGGCGGCGAACGACCAGCCCGCCGCTGCGGTCGAGCGGCCCGCTTCGGACAATGCCGCTCCGTCGCTTGCGCCCGTAACGTCGGGACCGCCGGACAGCGCGGCGCCGGTCGCGGCGCCGCCCGCAGACGATGGGGCATCGGTCGCGGCGCCGAAGCGCGAAGGAAGCGGGACACCGCTCTGGGCGTGGCTGCTCGCCGGTCTCGCGGCGCTTGGGGCCGGAATCTGGTACTGGCGCCGTCGTCCGCTGCCGGCTGGCGCCGCGCCTGCCGAATATGTTCCGCCCGCCGAGCCCGCCGCGCCCCGTGCGGCCGCACCGGCCCGCGCGCCGACGCCCCCGGCTCCGGCCGCGCGTCCCTCGGCGCCGGCCGGACGGACTGCCGCGCCGCTGGTCACCCGCCCTGCCGACGAGCAGCGCGCGATGGTCGCGATGGCGCTCGAAATTCGGGACATCCGCATGACGGCGGATCAGGTCGTCGTCTCGCTCGCCCTCAACCTCGCCAACCAGGGCCCGGTCGCCGCGACCGGGCTGATGGTGCGCATCGCGCTCGGGCAGGGATCGGCGATGCCCGAGGCGGTCCTCGCGCGCTTCTTCGACGGAGCCGGCGGCAGCGTGCTGCGCGACGATATCGCGATCGAACCCGGCGCGGGCGAACAGATCTCGACCGAAGTGATGTTGCCGCGCGCTGCAATCGAACCGCTGATGATCGCAGGGCGCCCGATGCTGATTCCGGTGGCTGCGTTCGACGTCACCTATCATTGGGACGGTCCCGGCGAGGCCTTTGGCCAGAATGCCGGCAGCTTCGTGCTCGGCCGCGAACAGGGAGGAGCGAGCGGCGAGAAGCTGGCGCCGCTGCCCCTCGATCGCGCGCAGCATCGCGTCGATCGCCCCGGCGCGCGCGCCACGGCGATGCGCCGCGCGCAATAGCCGCGAAAGCGACATATTTCGCCTGCTTTCGAATGGTTTTTTGTTGCGGCGCACCATCGACTGGGGCAGGACGCCACTGCGCTTGAAAAAGCGCAGGTGGGGGCATAGGCTACATGTCCCCGGAAAGATAACAGAGCGCAGCAGGATGGCCGGCGAGGGACAGGCATCAAGGTTCCCGATGGTCGCAACAGGAGCATGACATGGACGCCTTGGTCTCAACCGACTGGCTGGAACGCGAACTGGGGGCATCGGACCTGCGGGTCGTCGATGCGACGAAATTTCTTGCCGACGAAGGCCGCGATGCGCGGGCCGAATATGAGGCGGGGCATATCCCCGGCGCGGTGTTCATGGATTTGGCCGAACTGACCGACGCGTCGAACGCAGTCGAGAATATGGCGCCGCCCGCCGAAAAATTCGCCAGCCGCATGCAGTCGCTCGGCCTCGGCGACGGCAGCCGCATCGTACTCTATGACGACAGCCCGCTGAAAAGCGCGGCGCGCGCCTGGTGGTTGCTCAAGCTGTTCGGCGCGCATGACGTCGCATTGCTCGACGGCGGGCTCGCCAAGTGGAAGGCCGAAGGCCGGGCGCTCGAAATGGGTAAGCAGACGCTGCGTCACCGCCACTTCACCGTCTGGCGCGACGCCAAGGCCGTGCGCACCAAGGAACAGCTGCTTGCCAATGTGTCGAGCAACGCCGAACAGGTCGTCGATGCGCGTTCGGCGGCGCGTTTTACCGGCGAAGAGCGCGATCCGCGCCCCGGCCTCGCGCCCGGCCACATCCCCGGCTCGCGTAGCCTGCCTTATGGCGAATTGTTCAACGCCGACGGCACCTGGAAGCAGGGCGACGAGCTGAAGGCCGCCTTCGACGCCGCCGGCATCGATCTCGACAAGCCGCTCGTCACGACCTGCGGCAGCGGCATGACCGCCACCGTCGTCGCTTTTGGCGCGCACCTGCTCGGCAAGGACGATGTCGCGGTGTACGACGGCAGCTGGACCGAATGGGGCGCCGATCCGGCGACGCCCAAGGCGACTGGCGCGGCCTGACAATCGAACGCCGCCCCCGCGAAGGAGTGTTTTGCGCGCCACTGGATTTTGGCCGCTGCTCCGCTAACAGGGGCGCATGAGCAAAAGCGACGACGACAGCCTCCGCCCGGCGACGAAACTCGTACAGGGCGGGCGGCGGCCCGAATGGACCGGCGACCCGCGGCTTGGCGGCGGGGTCGTCAATCCGCCGGTGTGGCGGGCGTCGACGATCCTTTACGACAATATCGCCGATCTGAAGGCGCGGGGTCATGCGACGCACGACAAGCTTTATTACGGCCGGCGCGGGACGCCGACGGTGTGGGCGCTCGCCGACGCGCTGACGCAGATGGAGCGGGGAGCCGAGGGCACCTTGCTCTATCCCTCGGGGGTCGCGGCCAATTCGGCGGGGCTGCTGGCGCTGCTCGCGCCGGGCGACCATCTGTTGATGGTTGACAGCGCCTATGAGCCGACGCGATCGTTCTGCAATGGCTTGCTGGGGCGCTATGGCGTGACGACGACCTATTATGATCCGCTGATCGGCGCGGGCATCGCCGAACTGATCACCCCCGCAACCAAGCTGATCTTCCTCGAATCGCCGGGCAGCCTGACCTTCGAAGTGCAGGATATTCCCGCGATCGTCGCCGTGGCGCGCGAACGCGACGTGCTGACGATGCTCGACAACACCTGGGCGACGCCGCTGCTCTTCCCCGCGCTGAAGCACGGCATCGACGTGACGATGATGAGTCTCACCAAATATGTCGGTGGCCACAGCGACGCGATGATGGGATCGCTCACCGCGACGAAGGCGGTGTGGCCGAAATTGCGGAGCGCGGCATACCAACTCGGCCAGTCGGTCTCGCCCGACGATTGCGCGCTGATGCTGCGCGGGCTGCGTACGCTCGACGTGCGGATGCAGCGGCACGGGGAAAACGGGCTGGCGGTGGCGAACTGGCTCGCGGCGCGGCCCGAGGTGGGGCGCGTGTTCCATCCGGCGCTGGCGGGCGACCCCGGCCATGCGATCTGGGCGCGCGATTTCACCGGCACCAGCGGGTTGTTCGGCTTCACGCTCAAGGGTGCCGACACGGCGGCGCGAACGCGCTTCATCGACGCGCTGGCGCATTTCGGCATCGGCTTCAGCTGGGGCGGTTACGAAAGCCTCGTCGTCCCCAGCGATCCCGGGGAGATTCGCACCGCGACGCGCTGGGACGATCCCGACGCGCTCGTCCGCCTGTCGATCGGGCTCGAGGATCCCGCCGACCTGATCGCCGATCTTGAACGCGGCTTTGCGGTGATGAACGCATGAGCGCCATGGAGCGTCTGCGCGAAGGCGCCACGCGTACGGTCGAGGCGATGCAGGCGATCGGCATCGACGTCGGCTCGTATCGCCTGTCGCTCTATGGGCTCTTCTCGACCGTCATCGTCGCGGTATTGCTCTATGTCGCGGTGCGCGTCGCGCTGCGCTCGATCAAATGGCTCCTGCGCCGTAACACCCAGATCGACGCGACGCAGCGGCTGCTCACCGAAAAGCTGATCGCGATCGCCTTGTTCGTCTTTGCATTGCTGTTCGGCATCGACCTGCTCGGCATCGACCTTACCGCGCTGACCGTTTTCTCGGGCGCGGCGGGCCTTGCCATTGGTTTCGGGCTTCAGAAGACGGTCGGCAATCTGATCGCGGGGATCATCCTGCTGATGGATCGCTCGATCAAACCCGGCGATATCATCGTTGTCGGCGACGGCAGTTCGATGGGCGGTTCGGCGCTGCCGGGCGGAATGCCAAATGTCGGGCGCGTCGCCAGGATCGGCGTGCGCGCGGTCAACGTGATCACCCGCGATGGCAAGAAGCACCTGATCCCGAACGAACTCTTGATGACGCAGCCGGTCGAGAACTGGAGCTATGCCAGCCCCGAGGTGCGGGTACGGATGCGCATTCCGGTGCCCTATGACGCCGACCTCCGGCTCGCGCAGCGGCTGATCGTCGAGACGGCGCAGCAGAATCCGCGCATCCTGAACGAGCCCGAACCCGCGGTGTGGATCACCGCCTTCGGCGAACGCGCGGTCGACCACGAACTGCGTTACTGGATTTCGGACCCCGAGGCGGGGCTCGGCAATATCCAGGGCGAGGTGTTTCTGGGAATATGGGACCGCTTCAAGGAAGCCGGAATCCGCATTCCCTATCCGCGCACCGATGTGCGGTTGGTCGGGGCGCCGGATGAAGGCCCGGCGCCGACTGTCTAAATCTCGTCATCGCTAGCGGAGCGAAGCAATGCAGATCGGTTTACGCTACTCTGGATTGCCGCGTCGCTTCGCTCTCGCAATGACGGACTAATTTAAAATCCCGCCTGCTTCGCCCGCTCGATGCATTCGACGATGATGCGCTTCGCTTCGTCGACGTCGCCCCAGCCGTTGAGCTTTGCCCATTTGCCGGGTTCGAGATCCTTGTAGTGGGTGAAGAAATGCTCGATCTGCTGGAGCACGATTTCGGGCATGTCCTTGTAGGTCGCGACCTTGTCGTAATAGGGAAAAGTCTTGTTGACGGGAACGCAGAGCAATTTCTCGTCGCCGCCGGCATCGTCTTCCATGAGCAGCACGCCGATCGGACGGCATTTGACCACCGCGCCCGCGACGATCGGCGAGCGCGCGACGACGAGGGCGTCGAGCGGGTCGCCATCGTCGCCCAGCGTGTGCGGAATGAAGCCGTAATTGGCGGGATAGCGCATCGGCGTGTGCAGGAACCGGTCGACGAACAGCGCGCCCGACGCCTTGTCGAACTCATATTTCACCGGTTCGCCGCCGATCGGCACTTCGATCAGCACGTTGAGGCTGTCGGGGGGGCTGTCGCCGGCGGGGATCAGGTCGATGCGCATGGGAGATGCAGTCCTTTGTTCTGTGATTCGGACGCCCCTTAGCCGCTCGCATCGAGCGAAGTCGAGATGCCGTGAGGACGTGCGTTGCCGATGGGTGTCTCGACTTCGCTCGACACGAACGGATTCGATTACGATTTAAAGCGCCCGGCGCGGCGCCAGCAACCGGTCGAACCAGTCCGCTCCGCTGCCCGCCTTTTCGAGGTGCGGCCAGCGCAGCCCGCTATGATAGTCGAGATCGATGTTGCGATAGCGCCCGCCGCGCTCGACGAGCAGGCGGACGGGGGTCTTGCCGTCGGTCGCGGTGCGCACCGCGGCCTCGATTCGCTCGCGGCTGTACGCCATGCCGTCGACGGCCACGATCTTCGTGCCGTTCACGATGTCGGCGCGGAAGGCGGGGCCGTCCCACAATATACCGCTCGCGATGCCGTCCTTGTCGACGACCATGCCGAGGCTGTGGGTCAGGTCGGTGTTCTTCGCCTGCGCCATCCGGTCGCGGTCGTAGATGTTGGGCGCGTCGCGCCAGACGAGGCGATATCCGGCGCGTTCGATGCCGCCGACCGGCGCGGGCTGGTCCGGCGTCTGCAGCCGGTCGCGCAGGAATTTCGCCCAGTCATAGGGGTGAACCGCATTGAGCGCCGCGACGACATCGTCGAAATTATAGGTGTCCTGCCCCCAGTCGCCCTCGCGCCCGCCGAAAAAGGCGCGCGCGAAATCGTCGAGGCTTTTCGCATTGTTCGTCGAGGTCCGGATCAGCATGTCGGCCTCGAGCCAGGTCAGCGACCCTTCGTTGTAATAATCCTCGGTGCGCGACCAGCTCGGCCAGGGCTTGGGCTTGCGCGCCGCGATGATCGGGTCGAGCGTCGTGTCGTCGACCGAGCGCCACGCGCGCCCGGCCTGCGCGCTGTAGAAACCGGCGTTGGTCGCCCATTCGGCGAGGATCATCTCCTTCGACTGCATCCCCGAGCGACCGGCAAGGACAAGGTCCCAGAAGCTCGTCTGGCCTTCGTAAACCCACAGCAGATTGTCGTGCATCGGGGTACGGAAATCGGGGGTCCACATCTTGTCGGGGCGGCGATACTTGCCGTTCCAGCTATGCGTCAGTTCGTGCGGCAGCAGCCCGCGTTCGCTGTCGTTGTCGTTCCATCGGGTGAAATAGTCGGGGTTGCGGCTGTTCTCGCTCGACCGGTGATGTTCGAGCCCGATGCCGCCCAGCTCTTCGCTGAGCGCGAGGAGAAATTCGTAGCGGTCGAAATGGCGCACGCCGAACAGCGCAACCGCCTCCGACACCAGCGCCGCGTGGCGCGCGATATGGTCGGGGCTGGCTTCGAGATATTTGGCTTCGTCGGCGACGACGTTGAGCGTCACCCGGTTGCCGAGATCCCATTTGCGGAAATATTTCCCTGCGAACATCGGGCTGTCGACGAGCACCTCGTAATTCGTCGGGGCAAAGCTGTAGCGGTTGCCCGAGATTTTGAGACCGTCGAGCGCGGCGGCGCCGGTCCATCCCTCGGGCAGCGTCACGTCGAGCTGCACCGGAATCTGGCGGGTGAAATAGCCGGCGGGATAGAGGCTGACCTGCTCCCATTGCAGGTTCATCATCGTCGGCGTGACGACGACGCGGCCTTCGCTCGTCCGCGTCGGCGACAGGAAATCGAAGGCGACATCGATGCTCTTCACCCCGGCCGGCACCTCGATATCGAAAGCGTAGACGTCGGTCGGCTGGCGCGTCCAGACGAGCGGCTTGCCGCCGGCGCTGGGCTTGAAACCCGCGAGCTCGGCGATCGCGCCGCGCGGCGCGTGTTTGCCGGGCAGCCATTCGGGATAGAGCAGGGTCAGCTTGCCCGTCTTGGCGACCGGAATCGTCTGGCGAACGTGGAAGATGCCGCGCGCGACGTCGGTCGCGTCGACCCTGAGCGTCATCGTGCCCGGATAGGGCTTGTCGGCGGGCAGCGGGATGGTCAGCGGCTGGACGACCGGCTGCGGGCGGCTGTTGCCATCCTGCGCCTGCGCGGGGGCAATGAAGGCGATCAGGGCGGCTGCGACGAGCGGTGCTTTTCTCATGCCGTGTATCTGCGACGAAATGGCGATCAGGTCCAGCGGGCGCTCTCAGAGTCCGTACTCAATTACCACGCCGTCGAGGTTTGAAGCAAAATGGCCCAGTGCGAGGAGAGAGGGCGAAGTAATATGTCGATATTTCAAGCCTTCTCGACGAAGCAATGGGCCATTTTGATCAAATCCCTGCGGGACGCCCAAATGGCTTCCATCTCGGTCCGAAAGCCGCTTGGAAAGGCCACCAGCCTTCCCGGCGCGTCTTTCAGCCCGACCTGTTCGCCATTTGGGCGCCTCGACGGCGTGGTAATTGAGTACGGACTCTACAGGCGTGCGGTGGGGTTCGACGAAACCGGTGATTGCCCGATCGCTCAGCTTCCGGCGATCATGTTGATCGAGAAGGCCAATATGCCGATGTTGAAGATGAAGGCCTCGAGGCAATGCCAGGTCGAAACGCGGCGGATCGCGCGGCTGGTGATGTCGATATCGGCGGTCTGGAAGGTCATGCCGAGGATCAGCGCGAAGTGGAGGAAGTCGAAATAGTCGGGCGCGGGGCTGCTCGGCACCGAAAGCCCTCCCGCATGGCCGCCGTGCGCCTTGTCGGGGGTGTAATAGAGATGCGCATAATGGATCGCATAAACGGTGTTTGCGAACAGCCAGGCAAGCGCCAGCGTGACGATGACGAGCGGCTTCGAATATTGTCCGGTGCCCGATACGAGCTGCGCGAGGGCACCGAGCACCACCGCGCTCACCGCGACCGAGATGACGAGCAGCGCGACGCGGTTCGCGTCATTCTCGACCGCATGGCGCTCGATGATATGCGGGTCGCGGGTGCGGAACAGCGGGATCGTCGACAGAAGGAAGAGCGCGGTGACGATGTCGAAGCCGATCAGAAAGTCCTGCAGCGCCGATCGATCCTGCATGATGGCCCATGCAGCGACGAGAACCAGTCCCGCCGCATAGGCGACGAAGCGGGGCGGGGCGATGCGATTGCCGATCGTGCGGGCCATGACGCCAGCCTAGCCGCGCGCGAAGCCCGCGCAAGCCCGCTTTGCCTTTCGCCGAAAAGCGATTAGACGCGCGGCCCATGAGCAAGGACAAATCCGCCAGGATCCCGACCCCGCAGCCCGTCCGCGGTACCCAGGACATGCTCGGCGATTTCGCCGACCGTTTCGCTTATGTCGTCGAGACGTTCGAGCGGGTGCGCCGCCTCTATGGCTTCAAGCGCATCGAGGTGCCGGTGATCGAGCCGACCGCAGTGTTCGCCCGCTCGCTCGGTGAGACGACCGACGTCGTGTCGAAGGAAATGTATTCGTTCGAGGATCGCGGCGGCGAAGGGATCACGCTGCGCCCCGAATTTACCGCCGGGATCGCGCGCGCCTATGTCACCAATGGCTGGCAGCAGTTCGCGCCGCTGAAGGTTGCGACGCACGGGCCGCTGTTCCGTTACGAGCGGCCGCAGAAGGGGCGCTATCGCCAATTCCACCAATTGGATGCGGAAGTGCTGGGAAGCGATAGCCCGCTCGCCGACGCCGAACTGCTCGTCTTCGCCGATCAGTTGCTCAAGGAACTGGGCATATCCGAAGGCGTCACGCTGACGCTCAACACGCTTGGCGACGCGGCAAGCCGCGACGCGTGGCGTGCGGCGCTGGTCGAGCATTTCGAGAGGCATCGCGAGAGCTTAAGCGAGGACAGCCTCGCCCGGCTCGACAAGAATCCGCTTCGCATCCTCGACAGCAAGGATCCCAAAGACCGCCCGATCGCCGACAGCGCACCCGATATCGACGCGTTTTTGACCGGCGAAGCGCAGGATTTCTTCGGCGCGGTCACCGCCGGCCTCGATGCCGCGGGCGTCGCCTGGGAACGCAACGCGCGGCTGGTACGCGGGCTCGACTATTATCGCCACACCGCGTTCGAGTTCGTCACCGACCGGCTCGGCGCGCAGGGCACCGTGCTCGGCGGCGGGCGCTACGACGGGCTGATCGAGAATCTCGGCGGACCGCCGACAGCCGCGGTCGGCTGGGCGGCCGGGATCGAGCGGCTGGCGATGCTGCTCGCCGACGACGTGATCGACAATCGTCTCGATGTGGTGATCGCGGTCGAGGACCACAGCCTGCTCGCGCTGGCGATGCGGGCGCTGGCGGCGCTTCGCAGCAGCGGCTTCGCGACCGAAATCGTCGCCAGCGGATCGCCGCGCAAGCGCTTCGATAAGGCGGCGAAGATTCCGGCGCACGCGCTGATCTCGGTCGGCACGCGCGACGGTGCGCCGCATATCAATGTCCGCGGCGACAGCGATCGCGCGAAGCAGGCTGAAGCGGTCGTCCGGGCCCTTTGATGACCAGCGTTTCCGAAAAACAGATCGACGCCATCATCGAACGCCACGCCGCGTTACAGGCGCGGATGGCGACGGGCGACATGGCGCCCGCCGATTTCGTCGCGGCGTCGAAGGAGTTCGCCGAGCTCGAACCAGTGGCCCGGGCCGCGGCCGAAGTTACGCGGCTGCGCGACGAACTGGCGGCGCTGAACGAAATGCTCGGCGATCCCGAGATGAAGGCGATGGCGGAGGAGGAAATCGCGGCGGTCGAAGAGGCGCTGCCGGCCGCCGAGCACGACCTCGCGATCAAGCTGCTGCCGAAGGACGTCGCCGACGAACGTGCCGCGATGCTCGAAATCCGCGCGGGAACCGGCGGCGACGAGGCGGCGCTGTTCGCGGGCGACCTGCTGCGCATGTACAGCCGCTATGCCGATACGCAGGGCTGGAAGGTCGAAATCATCTCGGCCAACGAGGCCGAGGTCGGCGGCTATAAGGAAGTCGTCGCATCGGTCAGCGGGCAGGGCGTGTTCGCCAAGCTCAAGTTCGAAAGCGGCGTCCACCGCGTCCAGCGCGTCCCCGTCACCGAAAGCGGCGGGCGCATCCACACCAGCGCCGCGACCGTCGCGGTGCTGCCCGAGGCCGAGGAGGTCGACGTTGCGATCAACGACAGCGACCTCAAGATCGACATCTATCGCGCGTCGGGGGCGGGCGGCCAGCACGTCAACACGACCGATTCGGCGATCCGCATCACACATATTCCGACCGGGCTCGTCGTGATCCAGCAGGACCAGCGCAGCCAGCACAAGAACCGCGCCAAGGCGATGCAGGTGCTGCGCGCGCGGCTCTATGACCTTGAGCGCGAGAAGATCCACAGCGCCGAGGCGTCGGCGCGCAAGTCGATGGTCGGTTCGGGCGACCGCTCCGAACGCATCCGCACCTATAATTTCCCCCAGGGCCGGGTGACCGACCACCGCATCAACCTGACGCTCCACCGCCTGCCCGAGATATTGGAGGGCGCGATGGACGAACTGATCGACGCGCTGATTGCCGAAGATCAGGCGCAGCGGCTGGCGGGGCTGGGTGAGTGAGGTAGGCGCCGCGCTGCGCGATGCGGCGGCGCGGCTGGCGGCGGTGTCGGACACCCCGCGCCTCGACGCCGAACTGTTGATGGCGCATGCACTGGGGATCGAACGGCAGGCGCTGCTCCTCGATCCGCCGCGCTTCGCCGTACCCGGCGATTTCGCTGCGCTGATCGATCGCCGGATGGGGCACGAGCCGGTCGGCTATATCGTCGGCTATCGCGACTTCTGGACGATCCGCGTTACGGTGGGCCCGGGTGTGCTGATCCCACGCCCCGACAGCGAGACGCTGATCGAGGCGGCGCTGGCGCATGTCGAGGATCGCGAGGCGCCGCTGCATATCCTTGACCTTGGAACCGGGCCGGGCACGCTGTTGCTGGCCTTGTTGTCCGAATTGCCCGAAGCGGCCGGGCTCGGTGTCGATGCGTCGGCGGAGGCGCTGGCGTTTGCGCGCCGGAACGCGGGCGAATTGCAAATGCAGGATCGGGCAATATTCCGCGAAGGCGACTGGACCGACGGGGTCGCCGGGCAATTCGACCTGATCCTGTGCAATCCGCCCTATATCGCCGATACCGAACAACTGATGCCCGATGTCGCGGACCATGAGCCCGCCGGAGCGCTTTTCGCCGGGCCCGACGGGCTCGACGATTATCGCCGGATCATTCCCGATCTGCCGCGCCTGCTGGCGCCCGGCGGCGTGGCGATCCTTGAAATCGGAGCCTCGCAGCTTATTTCGGTTTCTACTCTTGCCGAAGCGGCAGGCTTTTCCGTCGGGTGCCGCCGCGACCTCGGCGGCCGTGACAGGGCGCTTTTGCTGACCCGTGCCTGAGCGTCGCCGCAATTATTCGCTTGGTTTACGCCGCAAAGCGCGGTAGGGGCGGCGCTAGGACTGATCGGACCCCATTGGCGATGCTTGGCATCGATACTGGCCCGGCAGAACTGCTTCCCACTTACGATGCTGGTCCGGGGCGTGGGTTCCGTTCAAGCGGTAAAGGGTAAAGCCGCGCAGGGAGCGCGGGCGCGACGCGCAAATGGCGCGGTCGGCCAAAAGGGGTTGGCATAGCTTATTTGGCTTTTCGACAGGATGTCTCAGTTGAACATGAACAACCGGCAGAGCGGTCGCCGTCGCGGCCGCAACAACAACAGCAACAACAATGGTCGCCCGCAGTCGGGCGGACGCGGGGGCGTCGACCAGGCCAACCGCATCGACAGCCGCGCCCGCGGCAACGGCGCCCAGATGATCGAGAAATACCGCAACCTTGCGCGTGACGCGCAGCTTGCCGGCGACCGGGTCCAGACCGAATATTATCTGCAGTTCGCCGACCATTATTTCCGCGTCGTGAGCGATTTCCGCGCCCGGCAGGAAGAAAAGAACGCCCAGAACGGCCAGGAACGCAGCCACGACCGTGGTCGCGAGATTCGCGGCGTCGAGGATTTCGACGGTCATGACGATACCGACAGCGATATCGACGCCGACGGCGGCCGCGACGACGATGGCGACGACCGTGGCGAGCGCAATGATCGCAACGACCGCGGCCAGCGCGACAATCGCGGGAACCGCGAAGTGCGCGGCAATCGCGACGATCAGGGCGACGACAATCGCGGCAATCGCCAGCAGGGTCGCGGCCGCGCCAACCGTACCCGCGACGAAGACAGCGCCGGCCGCGGCGAACAGGACGAGCGCGACGACCGCAATGATGCGCAGGCCGAGACTGTCGAAGCCGAAGAGGCTCCGCGTCCCGCACGCCGCCCGGCGCGCCGTCCGCGCAAGGACGAGAGCGCAGGCGACGATAACGGCAATGCCGGCATCGACACGGCCGTGCTGCCGCCGGCGATCGGCCGCCCCGAACGGAGCGTAGAGGCCGACGCCGGCGCAGATGGCGGCGACGAAGCCCCTGCCGCAAAACCGCGCCGCACGCGCCGCACGCTGGCGGCACGGAGCAGCGGCGTCGAGGCCGCCGAATAAGGTCATTATTTCACGCTGGTTTTTGACCGGCACATAACATAGCCTCCCCGCCAGACTGTTGGCGGGGAGGTTTTTTATGCGCGTTTTGGCAAGGACTTGCGCTTCGGTGGCCGCCGTTGCGGCGATGGTTTCATTCCCCGCCGCCGCGCAGGATCCGACGCAGGGCAATGCGCAGGGCGACCTTGCCGTCACCATCTATAACGGCGGGCAGTCGCTGGTGGAGGATATCCGCCAGATCGCTTTCCCCGCGGGGCGCTCGCGGCAGGAGTTTCCCGACGTTTCGGCACAGATCCGGCCGCAGACCGTCTCCTTCGCCGCGGACGGGGCGGCGATTGTCGAGCAGAATTTCGACTATGACCTCCTCTCGCCCGATGCGCTGATGCAGAAGGCGGTAGGCGAGACGGTGACGCTGCTCCGGATCAATCCCGCGACGGGCGCCGAAACGCGCGAGCGCGCCAAGGTGCTCGCGGTCAACGGCGGCGTCGTGCTGCAGATCGGGCCGCGGATCGAGATATTGCGCGACGACGGCCTGCCGGTGCGGGTGATCTTCGACAAGATCCCGCCGAACTTGCGCGCCAAGCCGACGCTGTCGATCACCGTCGAGAGCAAGGGCGCCGGGACGCGGCCGGCGACGCTTTCCTATCTGACGAACGGCCTCGGCTGGTCCGCCGACTATGTGTCGCTCTATGACGAAAAGGCGGGGACGATCGACGTCCAGGGCTGGGTGACGCTGAGCAACAACACCGGCACGACCTTCGACAATGCCAAGACCCTGCTCGTCGCGGGGACGCCGTCGGCGGGTGGCATGGCCGCTTACGGCCAGTCGTATCGCTATCGCCCGCAGCCGCCGGGTCCCGGCAACCTGCGCCGCGCCGGCACCGAAACTGCGCCGCGCGAGCAGCTCGGCGACTATTATCTCTATCCGCTCGCCGAACGCACGACGATCGCCAATGCGCAGACCAAGCAGGTGAGCTTCCTCGACGTGTCGAAAGTGCCGGCGCAGAAAATCTACGAGTTCACCGTCGACGGCTTCAACAACATGACCGAACCGGCTAGCGCGGCGAGCGTGATCAAATTCACCTCGAGCCGCGACGGCGGCCTCGGCGACGCGCTGCCCGCCGGGACGGTGCGCTTTTACCAGCGCGACCTGCGCGGCGATCCGCAGTTCATCGGCGAAAACCAGATCGGCCACACGCCGATGGGCAGCGAACTGGGGCTGAAGACCGGCGACGCGTTCGACGTGAAGGTGAAAGCGACCGTAGTGTCGCGCGAAAAACGCGGGACCTATGTCTGGCGCTCGTCGATGTCCTATCTGCTGACCAACGCCCGGTCGGAGCCGGTCACGCTCGATCTCCGGCAGCGCGGGCTCGACTGGTACTGGTCGGAAACGAAGATCATCACCGAAAGCCAGAAGAGCGAAAGGCTCGATTCGGATGGCACGCAGTGGCGGGTGACCGTACCCGCGAACGGCGAGGCGACGATCACCGCCACCTTCGAAACGCGTTACTGATTCGCGGACCGATGCGCCGCGCCGCATCCCCCCTGTCGATGTTTTCGCTACTGCTGTTCGCGGCGTCGCCGGCGGCGGCGCAGTCGGTGGTCACCTCGACCGCGCCCGACAAGGTCGCGGTCAGTGTCTTTCGCGATCCCGACCGCGCCGAAGGCGGCGAGATCGACCGCAACTGGCTGAACGGATTCGCGCTGATTTCCGAAACCCGGACGATCGACCTGCCTGCCGGCGAATCGCGGGTGCGGTTCGAGGGCGTATCCGAAGGCATGGTCGCGGTCTCCGCGATCGTCACCGGCCTGCCAGGCGGCGTCGCGCAGAAGAATCGCGATGCGGCGCTGCTGTCGCCCGCCAGTCTGCTCGACGGTTCGCTCGGCAATCGCGTTCATCTCCGCCGCACCGACCGCGCGACCGGAAAGGTGACCGAGGAAGAGGCGGTCATCCGCTCGGGTCCCGAGGGCGCCGTCATCCTGCAGACTCTGGCGGGCTATGAAGCGCTGCGCTGCACGGGACTTCCCGAAACGCTGGTCTATGACGGGGTGCCGGCGGGACTGACCGCGAAGCCGACGCTGTCGGTGACGACGCGCAGCCCGGCGGCACAGCGGGCGACAGTGACGCTGACCTATTTGTCGACGGGGTTCGACTGGGCGAGCAATTATGTCGCGCGCGTGGCGGACGACGGCAAGACGCTCGACCTGTTCGCCTGGCTGACCGTCGCCAACAGCAATGGCGAAAGCTTTGCCGACGCGAATATGTCAGTGTTGGCGGGCACGCTCAACGTCACGAGCGATTTCGATTCGCTCGTCGAGGCACCGCCGCCGCCGCAACTGAGTCTGCGCTGCTTTCCGACCGGCAGCGGCCGCTACGGCCCGCCACCCCCGCCTCCTCCCCCGCCCGCGCCGCCGCCGCCGCCGATGGCGGAGGGGATGGATATCGTTGTTACGGGGGCACGCCGCCGGGAAATGGCGATGGCGGCGCCGATAGCGGTGGTCGATACCGCGAAGCTCGAGGATCTGGGCGACCTCAAGCTTTATCGCGTGCCCTTTCCGGTCACCGTCGCGGCGAACGGACAGAAGCAGGTGGCGCTGCTGATCAAGGACGCGGTGCCGTTCGAGACGATCTATCGCTTGCGGGCGAGTCCGGGGGACGAGGAGACGGCCGCGACGACCGAAATATTGCTGCGCATGCAGAACAAGGAAACCGCGCGGCTGGGCGTGCCATTACCCAGCGGGCAGGTTGCGGTGTTCGAGCTAGCGCAGGGCCGCGAACTGCTGGCGGGCGAGGGGATGATGCGCGACCATGCGGTCGGCGAAAAGGTCGACCTGGTAATCGGCGAGAGCAGCCAGGTTCGCGTCGACATGGAAAATTACGTGCCGCCGAAGAATCGCGAGAATGAGTATCGCGTCACGGTGTCGAACGCCAATCCCTTTGCGGTGACGTTCGAGCTCGGCTTCCAGATCTATGACACCGGCACGCTCGATTCGCGGCTGCGCAAGCTGCCGCGCAAGGACGGCCTGCCGACCTGGACGGTGCGCGTACCGGCGAACGCGACGCGCAGTTTCGAGTACCGGACGCCCAAGAGCGAGGATTAGGCGGCAGGTAGCGGCCGCGGGCGGTGATTTTCGTCGAGTGCGACGAAGGTGAACACGCCTTCGGTCACCTTTTCCTCGGTGCGGCCGCCGTCGCGGGTCGCGACCACCTCCAGCCGGATCGCCAGCGAGGTGCGCCCGCGCCGCTCGATATGCGCATAGATGGAGATGATGTCGCGGAGCAGGATCGGAGCGATGAATTCCATCGTGTCGATCGCGACAGTTGCGACCGCGCCCTGCGCTGCGCGGCCGGCGACGATGCCGCCCGCGATGTCCATCTGGCTGAGGACCCAGCCGCCGAAGATATGGCCGTTGGCATTGATATCGGCGGGACGCGGGACGACGCGCAGGATCGGATCGCGCGGGCAGTCCGAATCGGCAATATTCTTATCGGTCACGGTTCATATCCGGGTCGTCCTCGAACGGGTCTTCGATCGCCTCGTCATGGCCGCTGCCGCTAGACAGGAAGACGAGGCCCATCAGCGCGGCACCGAGCAGGACCGACAGTCCGACCCCCGCCGCCGTCGCGATGATCATGTGAATGGTGAGCGCATCGCCCATCGTATAGCGCAGCCAGCCCAGCGCGAGCAGGACGGCGCCGAACGAAACCAGCGCCATGCCCTTCATCAGCCGGCGATAGCGGGCCCAGGCGACCTGCGAGGTGTCGCGGTTGTCGAGCGGGGATCGTTTGACCATGCGCGCCCTCATGGACCAGCCGCGCGGCAAGACCAAGCGCGAAAGGCCGTCGCCCTGCTGCAGTCCTTTGGGCTTGGCCGCGAATCATGTTAAGCTGCTCATCCTGTAAAGCGACATGGGGAGCGGCATGGCATGACGATCGGAGCGATCCTGCACGGGCGTAAGGGTCCGGTGATTGCGGCACGGAAAGAAGATACGGTCCGCGCGGTGATCGATCTCCTGGCACAGCATCGCATCGGCGCGGTGCCGGTGATGGAGGGCGAGGCGATCGTGGGCATCTTTTCCGAACGCGACCTTGTCCGGCTGATGTCCTCCTATGGTCCCGAAGCACTCGACCGGCATCTCGACGAGGTCATGACCAAATCGCCGGTCACCTGCGATTCGCAGATGGCTGTGATCGGGGCGCTGTCGCAGATGACGCAAAAGCGCATCCGCCATTTGCCGGTCGTCGACGGCGGCCGGCTCGTCGGCTTCGTGTCGATCGGCGACCTCGTCAAATATCGCATCGACAAGATCGAGGCCGAAGCCGCGGCGATGCGCGATTATATCGCGTCGTAGTTCAGGCTAATGCCTGAAGGCGGCACCGGCCCGCTCCCCCGCCCGGCCTCCCATAGGGTACTATCGTCGGGGAGGCCGGGAGGGAGAGCGGGCTGGTGCCGTTACACCGAATCGGAAACTTGCCGGCGCAGGACGAGGCGCATCACTTCGGCGATCGCCTCGCGTTCGAGCAACCACAGCAGCCCGCCGTAAAGCGCGACGCCCAGCGCGACGAGCAGCGCCAGCCGAATCGGCGCCGCGACGCCGAGTGGCGCAAGCCATTGCGCGGTGAAGCCGACGCCGATTGCCATCAGCAGCGCGGGCGCAAGCCCCGGCAGTATCGCGCGGCCGATCTCCCATAGCGAAACCCCGATCAGCGGCGCCGACATCCGCGCCGCGACGAACAGCAGCAGCGGCGCGGCGACCAGCCACGCCCAGGCGATGCCGATCAGCCCCCATTGCGCGCCGATCAGGAAGGCGGCCGGAAAGATGATCGCACCGCCGAGCGAGGTGAGCATCGAAACATGCGGCTTGCCGAGCGCATTGTTCACCGGCGCGAAGAGGATCTGCACCGTCATTGCGACGAGCGCGAGCGACAGCAGCTGGATATAGGGCACCATGCCGAGCCACTTCACCCCGAACAGCGTCTCGACCATCGGTGCCGCGACCACCGCGAGTCCGCAATAAAAGGGTGCGGCGACGAGCATCAGCAGGCGGACCGTCTTCAAAAAGCTCCAACGCATCGCGGTCGGATTGTCCTTGATTCGCGAATAGGCGGGGAAGGCGACTTCGTTGAGCGGCGGCACGAACTTCGCCATGAAGATCTGCGCGAGGAACAGCGCTTCGGCATAGAGGCCGAGTGCATGCGGTTCGAATCGGCGGCCGGCGATGAAGACGTCCGACTGGCTCTGGACCAGCCAGAAGAGCTGGCTGAACAGCACCGCGGATCCGAATCCGATGATCTGACCGCATCCTTTGAAATTGAAACTCGGCCAGACGAGCAGCCGCGCTACAAAGGTCAGCCCGATCGCGCGCGTCCAGAACATCGCGATCGGCGCATAGACGAGGGTCCAGACGCCGAATCCCGCGAGCGCGCAGCCGAGCGCCGTGCCCGCACCCGCGAGCGCGGCGACGAGGTTGACGATTGCCTGGCGGCGGAAGTCGAGCTTGCGCGACATCATTACTTCGGGAAGCGCGATGAAGGGCGTCGCGAGAAAGATCAGCGC